>NZ_JALJES010000015.1:0-200165 GCF_023242525.1 Pseudomonas sp. MWU12-2319 | reverse complement strand
CCGAGGCGCGCATTCTACAGCAGCCTCATTTGCTGTCAAGTGATTATTTTCAGAAGTTTTCAGAATTTCCTCTTCAACTTCAACCACTTGCGCTTTCGATCTCTCGTTAGCGGGAGGCGAATTCTACAGCGTTACACGCTGCTGTCAACACCTCTTTTACACCGCTTTCGACCGAGAGGATCGAACCGCTAAAGAGGCGAAAACACACTGCCTTTTTCAGCTACTTCCACGCTTCGATGAACTGAAGCGCCCCGCCTGTCAAAACTCTCAAAACCTTTGTAACTCATTGAATCTCAAAGGCTTTTCCGTTTCGACTGCGCCGGAAGTGGGGCGAATTATAGAGCCGTGGAATTTCCCGTCAACGCTTATTTTCACTTTTCTGTCACAAAGGTCAAAAGCACCGCAAAAACGACTATGGGAGCCTGCGGCCCCCATAGTCTTGGTTTCTATCTATAAAGCAGCATTACTCGGCCTTGAGGGTAATCCGCGCAAACGCTTTCTTACCGGCCTGGCAAACATGGGTAGCACCGAGCTTGTATATAAAGGCGCGATCGACAACCTCACCATCTATACGCACGCCACCGGAACCCAGCAGATCACGAGCGACCGCCGAGTTCTTCACCAGACCGGCCTTATTGAGGACGGCAGCAATCGGCATGTCTTCAGTCGCACTGATTTCAACTTCAGGCAGATCATCCGGCAACTCGCCTTCCTTCATGCGATTACCTGCCGCACGATGAGCATTGGCCGCAGCCTCCTCACCATGGAAACGCGCGACGATCTCTTCAGCCAGCTTGATCTTGACATCACGCGGGTTGGCACCCGCCTCGACATCCTTGCGCAGCTGATTGATCTCATCCATCGAGCGGAAGCTCAACAACTCGAAGTAACGCCACATCAGCGCATCCGGGATCGATACCAGCTTGCCGTACATGACACCCGGTGCTTCCTGGATCCCGACATAGTTCCCCAAAGACTTGGACATCTTCTTCACGCCATCCAGCCCTTCGAGCAATGGCATGGTGAGAATGCACTGGGCCTCCTGACCGTAGGCGCGTTGCAGCTCACGCCCCATCAGCAGGTTGAACTTCTGGTCGGTACCGCCCAACTCGACATCCGCGCGCAGCGCAACGGAGTCATAGCCCTGTACCAGCGGGTAGAGGAACTCATGGATGGCGATTGGCTGGTTGTTGGTATAGCGCTTGTCGAAGTCGTCGCGCTCGAGCATGCGCGCCACGGTGTACTGCGACGTCAGGCGAATGAAGTCCGCCGGCCCCATCTGATCCATCCAGGTGGAGTTGAACGCCACCTCGGTCTTGGCCGGATCAAGGATCTTGAATACCTGAGCCTTGTAGGTCTCGGCATTCTCGAGAACCTGTTCACGGGTCAACGGTGGACGCGTGGCGCTCTTGCCGCTCGGATCACCGATCAAGCCGGTGAAGTCGCCGATCAGAAAGATCACCTGATGCCCCAGATCCTGGAACTGGCGCAGCTTGTTAATAAGGACTGTGTGCCCCAGGTGCAGATCCGGTGCCGTCGGGTCGAAGCCGGCCTTGATACGCAGCGGCTGGCCACGCTTGAGCTTCTCGACCAATTCGGACTCGACCAACACCTCTTCCGCACCACGCTTGATCAGCGCGAGCTGCTCTTCAACCGACTTCATAACCAACCTGCAAGGCTCAGATTCAAAGGGGACCAACCATACAAGATCGCCGCCCAAATACAAGTTTTGCCCGGCATACGGGCACGAAACGCCCGCCCGCACATGACAGACTTGCTTCAGGGATGATTTGGTTATATTTTATACAGTTATTTCATCTTCATCATGTCATTCATCTTTTCCAATTCATCTTCTTCAAAGTCAAATTACCTATGACCACAGAGCCGACTAAAGCGCCCCCGCTTTATCCGAAGACCCACCTGCTGGCCGCAAGTGGGATCGCCGCCCTTCTCAGCCTGGCGCTACTGGTATTTCCTTCCAGTGACGTAGAAGCCAAGAAGACAACGCTGAACCTGGAGCTGGAAACCCCAGCCGATCAACTGACACAAGACAAAGACGCCGTCGAACTCGATCAAGCCACAAATGAAGGCAATCCATCGCCTTTCGCCCAGATCGACAACAGCGCCGAAGACACCCAGGAAACCGCCAAGACCGCCCCGGCCCCGGCCCCCGAGGAAAAAAAGCTCCCCGGCCATAGGGAGGTCACCGTAGCCCGCGGCGACACGCTTTCCACGCTGTTCGAAAAGGTCGGGCTGCCTGCTGCTTCAGTACATGAGGTCTTGGCCAGCGATAAACAAGCCAAGCTGTTTTCCCAGCTCAAGCATGGCCAGGTCCTGCAGTTCGAACTGACTCCCGACGGCCAGTTGACCAACCTGCACAGCCAGGTCAGCGACCTTGAGACCATCACCCTGACCAAGGGCGCGAAAGGCTTCACCTTCAAGCGCGTGATCACCCAGCCGGTGGTTCGTTCAGCCTACGTGCACGGCGTGATCAACAGCTCGCTGTCGCTCTCTGCCCAACGTGCCGGCATGCCCCACAGCCTGACCCGCGAAATGGCCCATGTATTCGGCTACGACATCGACTTCGCCCAGGACATCCGCCCCGGCGACGAATTCGAAGTGATCTATGAACAGAAAGTGCTCAACGGCAAGACCGTCGGCACCGGCAACATCCTGTCCGCACGCTTCACCAACCGCGGCAAGACCTTCACCGCCGTGCGCTACACCAACAAGCAAGGTGTCAGCAACTACTACACCGCTGACGGCAACAGCATGCGCAAGGCCTTTATCCGCACCCCCGTGGACTTCGCCCGCATCAGCTCGCGCTTTTCCATGGGCCGCAAGCACCCGATCCTGAACAAGATCCGCGCCCACAAAGGTGTCGATTACGCAGCCCCGCGCGGTACGCCGATCAAGGCCGCCGGCGACGGCAAGGTGATATTGGCTGGTCGTCGCGGCGGCTACGGCAACACCGTGATCATCCAGCACGGCAATACCTACCGGACCCTGTACGGTCATATGCAAGGTTTTGCCAAGGGTATCCAGACCGGCAGCAACGTCAAGCAGGGCCAGGTGATCGGCTATATCGGCACCACCGGCCTGTCGACCGGCCCGCATCTGCATTACGAGTTCCAGGTCAATGGCGTGCACGTCGACCCGCTGGGCCAGAAACTGCCCATGGCCGATCCGATCGCCAAGTCCGAACGCGCCCGCTTCCTGCAACAGAGCCAGCCGTTGATGGCGCGCATGAACCAGGAAAAACCCAGCAAAGTCGCCTCGGCCAAACGGTAAACCACAATGCTCTACATAGGTGTGATGTCCGGAACCAGTCTCGATGGGCTGGACATTGCCCTGGTAGCGCTCGACGGTTCCATCCGGCTGCTGGCCAGCCACTACATTCCCATGCCCGAGGCCTTGCGCGTCGAGTTGCTTGGCCTGTGCGCCAGCGGCCCCGACGAAATTGCCCGCTGCGCCATCGCCGAGCAGAACTGGGTGACCCTCGCCGCCCAGGGCATCAATACCCTGCTGGAGCAACAAGGGCTCGCGCCGGGCGCCATTCGCGCCATCGGCAGTCACGGCCAGACTATCCGCCACGAACCGGCACGCGGCTTTACCGTGCAGATCGGCAACCCGGCCTTATTGGCGGAGCTGACCGGTATTACCGTCGTCGGCGACTTCCGCCGCCGCGATGTGGCCGCCGGCGGTCAGGGCGCGCCACTGGTTCCCGCCTTCCATGAAGCACTTTTCGAAGAGCGCACAGGCCATCGCGCGGTGCTGAATATCGGCGGTTTCAGCAATCTGAGCCTGATCGAGCCCGACAAGGCGGTCTCCGGTTTCGACTGCGGCCCTGGCAATGTGCTGCTCGACACCTGGATTCAGGATCAACGCAACGAATCCTATGACCGTAACGGCCAATGGGCGGCCAGCGGCCAGGTGGAGCCCGCGCTGCTGCTGGCACTGCTCAGCGATCCGTTCTTCCAGACCAAGGGTCCGAAAAGCACCGGTCGCGAAGTATTCAACCTGCCCTGGCTGAAGCAGCACCTGAGTCACCTGCCGCCCCTCGCGGCCGAAGACATCCAGGCCACCTTGCTCGAACTCAGCGCACGGACCATCGTTGAGTCACTGACTGGCGCCCAGGAGAACACGGAAGAATTGCTGGTGTGTGGCGGCGGCGCCCATAACGCGGCACTTATGGCTCGACTCAGCCAATTGCTGCCGGCCACTCGGGTTGCCAGCACCGCCACCCACGGCGTGGACCCCGACTGGGTCGAAGCCATGGCCTTCGCCTGGCTGGCCCGGTGCTGCCTTGACGGCATCGCCGCCAATCGCCCCAGCGTCACCGGTGCCCGCGGCCTGCGGGTACTGGGCGCGATCTACCCGGCCTGACACACAGCAAAACGCCGCGAAATTCGCGGCGTTTAGGGTAAAGCACAAGCAATGATCAGATCGAGAACGACGACCCGCAACCACAGGTGGTGGTGGCATTCGGGTTCTTGATCACAAACCGCGAGCCTTCCAGGCCTTCCTGGTAATCCACCTCTGCGCCTGCCAGGTACTGGAAGCTCATCGGATCGACCACCAGGCTGACGCCTTCGCGCTCGACGATGGTGTCGTCATCGGCCACTTCTTCATCGAAGGTGAAACCGTACTGAAACCCTGAACAACCGCCGCCCGTAACGAATACGCGCAGCTTCAAGCGATCATTGCCCTCTTCATCGACCAGGCTCTTCACCTTGTGCGCGGCACCGTGGGTGAATTGCAAAGCCGTGGGGGTGAAGGATTCGACGCTCATGCTGACTATCTCCCGGCGTTACGCCGCCATAATGCGTGATGACGGGCATTATCCGCTTCTCCTAGAAAAGCGGTCAACTATTGTTATGGTATATCAATCAACCCGGGCGACCTCACAGAATGCAAGAAGGCCCGTTAAACGGGCCTTCCTGGCGAACGCGAGCGACGCCTTACGGCAGCATGCCGGCATGGGACAGGCCCAGACGCTCGTCCAGACCGAACAGGATGTTCAGGTTCTGCACCGCCTGGCCCGAAGCGCCCTTGACCAGGTTGTCGATCACCGACAACACCACCACCAGGTCACCATCCTGCGGACGGTGCACGGCAATCCGGCAGACGTTGGCGCCACGCACGCTACGGGTTTCCGGATGACTACCAGCTGGCATCACGTCGACGAACGGCTCGTTGGCATAACGCTCCTCGAACAGCGCCTGCAGATCCACCGAGCGGTCGACCACGGTCGCGTATAGCGTGGAGTGGATACCCCGGATCATCGGCGTGAGGTGCGGCACGAAGGTCAGGCCCACATCATGGCCGGCAGCGCGGCGCAGTCCCTGGCGAATTTCCGGCAGGTGACGGTGCCCCTTGACCGCATAGGCCTTCATGCTTTCGGAGGTTTCCGAGTACAGCGAACCGACACTGGCACCGCGACCGGCACCGCTGACGCCCGACTTGCAGTCGGCGATCAACCGCGTGGTATCCGCCAGTCCCGCCTCAAGCAGCGGCAGGAAACCCAACTGGGTCGCGGTCGGATAGCAACCCGGCACGGCAATCAGACGGGCTTGCTTGATCTTCTCGCGGTTCACTTCCGGCAGACCGTAGACCGCCTCTTCCAGCAACGCCGGGGCACCGTGGGGTTGGCCGTACCACTTGGCCCACTCTTCGGCGTCCTGCAGACGGAAGTCGGCGGACAGGTCGATCACCTTGGTGCCGGCGGACAACAGCTCACCGGCCAGGGCATGGGCCACACCATGGGGCGTGGCGAAGAACACCACGTCGCAGGCAGCAAGGGCATTGATGTCCGGAACGCTGAACGCCAGGCCGTCGTAGTGGCCACGCAGGTTCGGGTACATATCGGCCACGGCGAGGCCCGCCTCGGATCGCGAAGTGATGACTGCCACTTCTGCCTGCGGATGCTGTGCCAACAGACGCAGCAATTCGACACCGGTGTAACCCGTGCCGCCGACGATACCGACCTTGACCATGACCTACCCTCAACGAAACCACTGGAAAGCCCACGATAATAGGGGCCGCGCGCGCCTGCGACAACCGTCAAGGTGACGTGCGGACGCTCAAGCCTCTACTATTCGACCTACCGTGAACCTGGGAATAACTAAAAATGCTCTATCTGTGGGTCAAAGCCTTTCATATCGTCAGTGTCGTCTGCTGGTTTGCCGGCCTGTTCTATCTACCACGCCTGTTCGTCTACCACGCCCAGAGCGAGGACAGCGTCAGCAAGGAACGCTTCAGCGTCATGGAGCGTAAACTGTATCGCGGGATCATGGGCCCGGCGATGATCGCCACGCTGATCTTCGGCGGCTGGCTGATCGCTCTCAACCCGAGCCTCTTCAGCCAGGGCGGCTGGATCCACGCCAAACTGACCCTGGTGGTGGTGCTGATCGGCTACCACCATATGTGCGGCGCCCAGGTGAAACGTTTTGCCCGTGGCGAAAACACCCGCAGTCATGTCTTTTATCGCTGGTTCAATGAAGTGCCGGTTCTGCTATTGCTGGCTATTGTCATTCTGGTCGTTGTCCGACCGTTCTAGCTACACGTCACCCATCCCTGATCGGAGCACTCTCCATGTCGCTGCCCGCCCTGCTCGAACAACGCCTGCGCTTGCCCGTGGTGGCCGCGCCGATGTTCCTGATTTCCAACCCGCAACTGGTGCTCGCCTGCTGCCGCAATGGGGTGGTGGGCAGTTTCCCGGCCCTGAACCAGCGCGAAAGCAGCGGCTTCAAGGCCTGGCTGGAGGAAATCGAAGCGGGCCTGGCGACCCTGGATAATCCGGCGCCATACGCCGTCAACCTGATCGTGCACAACAGCAACCCACGGCTACAGGCGGATCTGCAGATCTGCATCGAACACAAGGTGCCGATCGTCATCACCAGCCTGGGCGCGGTCAAGGAACTGGTGGACGCCGTACACAGCTACGGTGGCCTGGTGTTCCACGATGTGACTACCCGCCGCCATGCCGAAAAAGCCGCCGAGGCCGGTGTCGACGGACTGATTGCCGTGGCGGCCGGTGCCGGTGGCCATGCCGGCACCTGGAGTCCGTTTGCCCTGATCGCCGAAATCCGCCAGTTCTTCGACAAAACCCTGCTGCTGGCCGGTTG
Organism: Pseudomonas sp. MWU12-2319; assembly: GCF_023242525.1. Taxonomy (NCBI): domain Bacteria; kingdom Pseudomonadati; phylum Pseudomonadota; class Gammaproteobacteria; order Pseudomonadales; family Pseudomonadaceae; genus Pseudomonas; species Pseudomonas sp. MWU12-2319. The sequence continues at coordinate 193,038 of NZ_JALJES010000015.1, read as the reverse complement.
CTTGAACCATGGTCACGAGATTCTCGCCGCGCAGTTGCTTGGCGCGGATCTGGCCTACTTCGGCACGCGATTTATCGGCACTACGGAAAGTCATGCATCCGACGCGTATAAAGAGATGCTGCTCACATCCCAGGCAGTCGATATCGTGCACACTGCGGCGGTATCCGGGGTGCCCGCGAGCTTTATGCGCCAGAGCCTGGAAAACGCCGGCTTCGACCTCGCCGCGCTGCAAGGCAAGGGCGAAGTCAACTTCGGCTCCAAGCTCAAGCCCATCAGCGACGAGGCCAAGGCCTGGAAAACCGTCTGGTCGGCCGGCCAGGGGGTGGGGGGTATCGATGATTTGCCCAGTGTCGACCAGTTGGTCGCCCGGCTCGAGGCCGAGTACCGCAAGGCCCAGGCGCTGGCAGCAGAGTTGCCCCGGCACTGGCCACGCCCGTAATATCTGTGTTGCAGGCTTGCCCTGCAACGCCAATGACTTGTGACAAGGACGCCCTTCATGAGCGACAACCGCTTCAAAATCGTGTTCGACGGCGCCTTGCAGGCCGGCGTGGACAAAACCACCGCCCAGTTCAACCTGGCCGCGCTGTTCAAGACCGACGTCGCCTCGGTGGAACGTTTGTTCAGCGGCCAGCCGGTCGCCCTTAAGCGCGACCTTTCGGCCGCTGAGGCCGAGTCCTACCTGCAAGCCTTGCGCAAAACCGGTATCGAGGCGCGCCTGGAGGCCGAACCGCCTACCGTTGAACTGAGCCTGGCGGATATCGATGACCTGCCGGCCAGCACACCGCCACCGGACACCACGACTTACCAATCCCCCTACGCCCCGCCACAAGCCCGGGTCGGCGACAACCTCCCGGCCTTCGGCCAACTCAAGGCCTTCACCACAAACGGGCGTATCGGTCGGCTGCGCTACCTGGCCTGGAGTGCCGTCCTGATGTTCGCAGCCCTCCCGATCGCCGGCGCCATCTTCGCGTTCGTCATGGGTACCGCGACAGCCTCGCCGAATACGGCGATCACCATCGGCGTTGTCTTGGGTGGCGCGGCCATCATTGCCTTAGTGGTCGTTTCCATCCAGATCGCCGTACAGCGCCTGCACGATATCGGCTGGTCCGGCTGGCTCTGGCTACTAACCCTGGTCCCCTTCGTGGGCAGCGTATTCCCTTTCGTGTTGATGCTCTGCCCCGGCAATAGCGGCGCCAACCAATACGGCGCACCACCACCGCCTAACAGTACCGCAGTCAAAGTCCTGGCCGTGTTCCCGTTCATTTGCGGGATCATCCTTGGCGTGGTTGCCGTAACCGGTGGCCTGGCCAACCTTGAGAAAGACTACAACAAGGAATCGGCCAGCTATTCCGAAAGCAGCGACGCCACCGGCACCGACGAGACCGATGATGCAACCGCCGAATCCGCTCCGCCCGCTGTAGACTATGACAAAGATGAAAAAGAATAACGGTTTCTGAGCCTGCGACCCTCTGTCCCAAGGCTCGCCGCCGTTGTGATGGAGAACTGCATGACCCGTTACGCCCTGATCACCGGCGCCTCCAGCGGCATCGGCCTGGCACTGGCCGAAGCCCTCGCGCGCCGCGGCCGCAGCCTGATTCTGGTGGCCCGCCAGCGTGATCAGCTGGAAACCATTGCCCTCGAACTGACCCAACGCTTCGGCGTCGAGGTGCTGTTTCGTGCCTGCGACCTGAGCGAGCCGCTGCGCCTTTCCGGTTTTCTGCTGGAACTGGAAGAAGGTGAGCGGCAGATCGACCTGCTGGTCAACTGCGCCGGCCTTGGCACCTGCGGCCCGTTTCTGGCCCAGGATTGGGGGACGGAGCAGGATCTGATCGAGGTCAACATCCTCGCCCTGACCCGACTTTGTCATACCCTGGGTAATCTCATGGCAATACAGGGTGGCGGGCAGATCCTCAACGTCGCCTCCGTCGCGGCGTTTCATCCCGCGCCCTGGATGAGCAGCTATTACGCGAGCAAGGCCTACGTACTGCACTTCTCCGAAGGTCTGCGCGAAGAGCTGAAGAAAACCGGCATCAAGGTGTCGGTACTCTGCCCGGGCCTGACCCGGACCGCGTTCTTTCGCACAGCACAGTTGGCCGTCGAAAAGCTTTCGAACAGCAAGCTGATGATGAGCCCCGAAGAAGTGGCGTTGTACGCCGTGCGCGCGCTGGACAAGAACCGCGCAGTGATCATTCCCGGCTGGCGTAACCGCTGGCTGGCCCGAGCTCCGCGCCTGATGCCGCGCTGGGCGATGCGCAAGCTCGCCGGTGTCGTGACCAAGGCCTATTGTCCGCGCTGAAACTTGAACTCACGGCCCTGTCCGTACAGACTCTGGCCCGACCCACTCAATGGAGAAACAGCTGTGGATACTCTGTTCACCAAGATCATCAACAGAGAAATACCCGCGAAGATCATTTACGAGGATGACCAGGTCCTGGCCTTCCACGATATCGCCCCACAGGCGCCGGTGCATTTCCTGGTCATTCCGAAAAAGCCGGTACGCACGCTCAATGACCTGACCGAAGAGGACAAGGCCCTCGCCGGGCATATCCTGTTCACCGCCCAGCGCCTGGCCCTGGAACTGGGCTGTGAGAAAGGCTTTCGTGTGGTGATGAACTGCAATGAAGAAGGTGGGCAGACCGTCTATCACATCCATATGCATGTGCTGGGTCAGCGCCAGATGCATTGGCCGCCGGGCTGATACCCCCCAAGGAACACACCGTTCTGTAGGAGCCTGGCTTGCCAGCGAAGGGGGCCTTGAGGGCGCAAAAGCTTCGCGGGCAAGCCCTGCTCCTACAGGGTTAGCGGTGTCTGCAAGATTGTGTATGGCTGTAACATTCCCCGCCCACTGACCCAACTCAAACCTTCCGCTCTCGATTGCGGTAAACTGCAGGCCGAGATTTTTCCCGGAGGTCAGCATGACTACCCAACGTCACTACTCGCCGATTGACCGTCTTCTGCTGCAAGCCGATACCGCCATGCGCACCCTGCTGCCGTTCAGCGGCCAGCCTTACCGTCCGTCGCCGGCCATCGTGCAGCCCGACGCGTCGCTGAGCGAGGACGACAGCCGTCACGTCGCCGGCCTGATGCGCATCAACCATACCGGGGAAGTCTGTGCCCAGGCGCTTTATCAAGGCCAGGCCCTGACCGCCAAGCTGCCCCACGTCCGCGCCGCCATGGAAAAGGCCGCTGAAGAAGAAGTCGATCACCTGGCCTGGTGCGAACAACGCATCCGCCAGCTGGGCAGTCATCCCAGTGTGCTCAACCCGCTGTTCTATGGCTTGTCCTTCGGCATCGGCGCCGCCGCCGGGCTGATCAGCGACAAAGTCAGCCTGGGTTTTGTCGCCGCCACCGAAGACCAGGTGTGCAAGCACCTGAACGAACACCTGGAACAGTTGCCGGCCGAGGACGAAAAGTCCCGGGCGATCCTCGAGCAGATGCGCATCGACGAAGAACATCACGCCGAATCCGCACTGAACGCTGGCGGTTTCCGCTTCCCGGCCCCGGTGAAGTTCGGCATGAGCCTGCTGGCCAAGGTCATGACCAAGAGCACCTACCGCATCTGACCCACAGCGACTCCGCCACGGAGCCGACAAAAAGAAGGGCGCCACAGGGGCGCCCTTCTTTATTTGGCCGAAAAACCTACGTCGGCATATTTCGCGCGTAGAAGATTTCCAGCATTTCGTGTTTCACCCGTTCAGTCACCTGGCTGCGCTGTTCCGCCGAGAGGTTGCTGGTGGCGTCACCGAACAGGTAGTTGTCCAGTTCAAAGTCCTTGAGCAGCATCTTGGTGTGGAACAGGTTTTCCTGGTACACGTTCACATCCGTCATCTGATAGCTCTTGCGGCTGTCTTCCGAGAGATAGTTCTGGATCGAGTTGATCTCGTGGTCGATGAAGTGTTTCCGGCCTTCGACATCACGGGTGAAACCGCGCACGCGATAATCGACGGTGACGATATCCGAGTCGAACTGGTGAATCAGGTAGTTGAGGGCTTTGAGCGGTGAGATGACGCCGCAGGTCGACACATCAATGTCCACACGGAATGTCGCGATACCGTCGACCGGATGGATTTCCGGGTAGGTATGCACCGTGATATGGCTCTTGTCGAGGTGAGCCAGGATGGTCTCGGGCAACGGGCCCGGGGATTCTTCGATCTGGCTGTCGGTTGGCGTCACCGGCTGCTCGGAGATCAGGATAGTGACACTGGCACCTTGAGGGTCGTAGTCCTGACGCGCGATGTTCAGGATATTGGCACCAATGATATCCACCACTTCCGTGAGGATCTGCGTCAGGCGTTCCGCGTCGTATTCCTGGTTGATGTACTCGACGTAGGCCTGCTGGTCCTGCGGGGTTTCCGCATAGCAGATGTCATAGATGTTGAAGCTCAAGGTCTTGGTCAGGTTGTTGAACCCGTGGAGCTTGAGTTTGCTTTTCACCGTTGGAAACTCTCTATGTCGATGCGGCACCGCCGCGTGATCAAGCATGCCCGTCAGTTGTGAACGACACAGCTGCGTAGGACGGTTAACACCTCTTCGCGATGGCGACTCTGGTTGCTGTTCGGATCCGCGGCCGCAGGCGTGCTGCTGGCCGGGCGCCCTGAAAAAAGTGGCGCGCTATGCAGACCTGAACGAGTGCTCGCCAGAGTCTGCATGGACTTTATGATAGTTGAATGTCGACTCAGCCGAGTTCGATGATCTCGTAGTCGTGAGTGATGGCAACGCCAGCAGCACCGAGCATGATCGAAGCCGAGCAGTATTTCTCCGCCGACAGCTCGATCGCCCGCTTGACCTGGGCTTCCTTCAGGCCACGGCCCTTGACCACGAAATGCAGGTGGATCTTGGTGAATACCTTGGGATCTTCAGTCGCGCGCTCGGCTTCGAGAAAGGCTTCGCAGCTTTCAACCGGCTGACGGGCTTTCTTCAAGATGCTGACCACATCGAAGTTGCTGCAACCGCCCAGGCCCAATAGCAGCATTTCCATGGGACGAACGCCCAGGTTGCGACCACCGCTTTCCGGCGGACCGTCCATGACCACCACATGCCCGCTACCGGACTCTCCGAGGAACATGGCTTCGCCAGCCCATTGGATGCGTGCCTTCATCACCTAGACTCCACTGCTGAAAAAAGGGAGCCAGCTTAGCACAGCCCCCCGCTCCGACAGGAAGCCGGCAACGGGCGACGACCGGTTAGTCAGCCACCTAAATTCCCCATTTTCCACACAATGCCTCTGTTATGCTGGCGCCAAATCGCTGGCGTTCTGCCAGCGTTGCAGCTATGCCTAAAAAAACAAACCACACCGCGCAGTCTTTTCGGGATACCACCATGGTTGCTCTGGCTTCCGCTTCCTCCCCCAAGATCAAGAACCTCGACAAACTGCTGATGCATTGTCAGCGCCGCCGCTACCAGGCCAAGAGCAATATCATTTGTGCCGGTGATCGTTCGCAAACCCTGTCGTTCATCATCAAGGGCTCGGTCACGATCCTGATCGAAGATGACGACGGACGGGAAATGATCATCGCCTACCTCAATGCCGGCGATTTTTTCGGTGAACTGGGTTTGTTCGAGCAGGCCGGCCATGAACAGGAGCGCAGCGCCTGGGTGCGGGCCAAGGTCGAATGCGAAGTGGCGGAGATCAGCTACTGCAAATTCCGCGAACTGGCCCAGCAGGACCCGGATATTCTCTACGCCCTCAGCGGCCAGATTGCCCAACGCCTGCGCAATACCACGCGCAAGGTCGGTGACCTGGCGTTCTTCGACGTCACTGGCCGAGTTGCCCGTTGCCTGCTCGAACTGTGCAAGCAACCCGATGCCATGACCCACCCCGATGGTATGCAGATCAAGATCACCCGTCAGGAAATCGGCCGGATTGTTGGTTGCTCGCGGGAAATGGTCGGACGGGTACTCAAGGATCTGGAAGAGCAGAACCTGGTGCACGTCAAAGGCAAGACCATGGTGGTATTCGGCACCCGTTAAGGCTGGAAGATATCCTGCAACATCTGTTGGTACAGCTCGCTGAGCCGCTCAAGGAATAGCGGCGCGGCATACACCTCATGCAAGGCGACATGGCTTTGCGCCCTGACCCGGGCATCCAGCTGACAGGCCTGGTTGAAGCGATTGACCGCCGCCACCATCGAATCGCGCTCGTTATCCATCAGCATCGCCCCATGCACCAACCCCACCGGCCGAGTGCCACCCTGGCTCTGGCGCCAGCGCTGGGCGGTGCCGACCATCTTGCGGCCATTGAGGTTGACGTTGAAGCGGCCGTCGCAAAACGCACCGTCGATTTCGCCCAGGGATGACACGCCCCCCAGCTCATCAAGGGCATCGCAGATCGGCTGGCACAGGCGCCGATAACCGGTTTCGATACGATTCTGGTCACCTTCGTGACGGGGCGGAGCATACACCAGGGCAATATTGACCGTGGCGCCGGACTGCGGCACCGGCTCGCCGCCGGTTTCACGCAGCAATACCGGCCAGCCGGTGGCCGCCAGGTCATCGCACGCCGCGTCGAACCCCGGCAAACGATTCAAGCGCCGTGGCATCACCAGGGCACGGTCGCTGGGTTGCCAGAACAACAACCCCCAATCCTGCTCACCGGCACAGACCGAGGCCAGCAAATCCTGCTCGGCGCGCAGGCCGGCTTCAACGGTGAGGGCAACAGCCAGGGGCATCGAGGTCATCCTGATAGCAAGTCCCGGTCAGTCGAGGGTCGAACCGCTGATGGCCGGTGCGCCACGCTCGGGGAAAAACAGCCGCTGCAGTTCATCGCCCGGGCTGTCCGCGCGCATGAAGGCCTCGCCTACCAGGAACGAATAGACCTCGCTGATTTCCATCAGCTCGACATCCGCCCGGTTGAGAATACCGCTCTCGGTAATCACCAAACGATCCCGAGGGATGATCGGCAACAGGTCGAGGGTGGTTTCCAGGCTGACCTCAAAGGTGTGCAGGTTGCGGTTGTTGATCCCGATCAGCGGCGTGTCGAGGACCTTCAAGGCCCGCTCCAGTTCGGCGGCGTCATGGGATTCCACCAGCACATCGAGACCGACGCCCTTGGCTACCGCGGCCAGTTCGGCCATCAGCCCGTCGTCCAGCGCCGCGACGATCAGCAGGATGCAATCGGCGCCGAGGGCACGGGCTTCGACGATCTGATACGGGTCGACCATGAAATCTTTGCGGATCACCGGCAACTTGCACGCCGCGCGCGCCTGTTGCAGGTAAAGGTCGGAACCCTGGAAATAGTCGACGTCGGTCAACACCGACAGGCAGGTCGCCCCGCCCTTTTCGTAGCTGCGGGCGATATCGGCCGGAATGAAGTTCTCGCGGATCACACCCTTGCTCGGCGAAGCCTTCTTGATTTCGGCAATCACCGCCGGCTGCTTCTGCTTCGCACGCCCGATCAGCGCCTGGGCGAAACCACGCGGTGCATCGGCGGCCCGTGCCAGCGTCTCAAGCTCGGCCAGGCTCACACGGGCGCGGCGCTCAGCCACTTCCTCGGCCTTGCGGGCGAGGATCTTCTCCAGAACGGTTGGCACACTCATCCTTCATTCTCCTGCTTGAATACGGCGGTGAACGCGCCCAGCTCTTCGAGTTTTTCCCGGGCAAGGCCGGTGTGCAGTGCATCGTGAGCCAAGGCTACGCCTTCTTTGAGGCTGCTGGCATGGTCGGCGGCATACAGCGCGGCGCCGGCATTGAGCACGATCATTTCGGCGGCCTTCTGGCCGTTCTCGGTCTTGCGACGACCCAGGGCATCGCGGATCAGTTCCAGGGATGCCGCCGGACTCTCGACCACCAAGCCAAATAGACTCTGGCTTTTTATACCCAAGTCTTCCGGCTGAACCCAGTATTCAGTTATTGCACCATCTTTCAGCTCCGCCACAAAGGTCGGCGCGGCAAGGCTGAATTCGTCCAGGCCATCCTGGGAATGCACCACCAATACATGCTTGCTACCCAGGCGGTGCAGCACTTCGGCCAATGGCCGGCACAAGGCCTGGGTGAAGACACCGACCACCTGATGTTTCACGCCGGCCGGATTCGTAAGCGGGCCGAGCATGTTGAACAAGGTGCGCAGGCCGAGATCGCGGCGCGGACCGGCGGCGTACTTCATGGCGCTGTGATGGGTCTGGGCGAACATGAAGCCGATGCCGACATTGTCGATGCAACGCGCCACCTGGACCGGGGTCAAGTTGAGGTAGATACCGGCGGCTTCGAGCAGGTCGGCACTGCCGCTTTTACCCGAGACCGCGCGGTTGCCGTGCTTGGCCACAGTGCAACCGGCAGCGGCCACCACAAAGGCGGACGCGGTGGACACGTTGAAAATATTCGCGCCGTCACCGCCGGTGCCGACCACATCGACCACGCCGTCGAGGGTCTTGAGTTCGACCTTGTCGGCCAACTCGCGCATCACCGAGACCGCACCGACGATTTCGTCGATGCTTTCGCTCTTCATGCGCATGGCCATCATAAAGGCGCCGATCTGCGCCTCGGTGCATTGCCCGGTCATGATTTCACGCATGACGTCGCGCATTTCTTCGGTGCTCAGGTCCAGATGGCCGACGATACGGCCCAGCGCTGTCTTGATATCCATGAAAACTCCTTAGCGCGTGCCGCCGGTCTGTTTGAGAAAGTTGGCGAACAGCTCGTGGCCCTGCTCGGAGAGAATCGACTCGGGGTGGAATTGCACCCCTTCAATGTTCAGTGTCTTGTGCCGCAGGCCCATGATCTCGTCGACCGAGCCGTCTTCCAGTTGGGTCCAGGCGGTCAGCTCCAGGCAGTCCGGCAAGGTTTCGCGCTTGACGATCAAGGAGTGATAGCGGGTAACGGTCAGCGGCAGGTTCAAACCGGCGAACACGCCCTTGCCTTCATGGAACAGCGGGCTGGTCTTGCCGTGCATCACCTGGCGGGCCCGCACCACATCGCCGCCAAAGGCCTGGCCGATGGATTGGTGACCGAGGCAGACCCCGAGGATCGGCAGCTTTCCGGCGAAATACTTGATGGCCTCCAGGGAAATGCCCGCCTCGGTCGGCGTGCACGGGCCTGGAGAGACGACAATGCGTTCCGGCTTGAGGGCTTCGATTTCGGCCACGGTCAACTCGTCATTACGCACGACCTTGACGTCCGCGCCCAGCTCACCGAGGTATTGCACGACGTTGTAGGTAAACGAGTCGTAGTTATCGATCATCAGCAACATGACAAAAAGCTCCTCAGGCGTCGGACGCGGGGGTTTGTTCAGCGAGGGCGACAGCACGGAACATCGCGCGACGCTTGTTCAGCGTTTCTTCCCACTCCAGCGCCGGCACCGAGTCGGCGACGATGCCGCCACCGGCCTGCACATGCAGCTCGCCGTCCTTGATCACCGCGGTCCGAATGGCAATGGCGGTGTCCATATTGCCGTTCCAGGCGTAGTAACCGACCGCGCCGCCATACACACCGCGCTTGACCGGCTCCAGTTCATCGATGATTTCCATCGCGCGAATCTTCGGCGCACCGGACAGCGTGCCCGCCGGCAGGATCGCGCGCAGGGCGTCCATGGACGTCAGGCCGCTCTTCAGTTGCCCGGTGACGTTGGACACGATGTGCATCACATTCGAGTAACGCTCGATCACCATCTTCTCGGTCAGCTTCACCGAACCGATCTCGGACACCCGACCGGTGTCGTTGCGGCCCAGGTCGATCAGCATCAGGTGCTCGGCGATTTCCTTGGCGTCGGACAGCAGGTCGTCTTCCAGGGCCAGGTCGGCTTCCTCGGTAGCACCCCGTGGACGGGTACCGGCGATGGGACGGACGGTGATCAGGTTGTCTTCGACCCGCACCAGCACCTCCGGCGAACTGCCGACCACATGGAAGTCACCGAAGTTGAAGAAGTACATGTACGGCGTCGGGTTGAAGCAGCGCAACGCCCGGTACAGGTCGATGGGCGCGGCCTTGAAATCGATGGACATGCGCTGCGACGGCACGACCTGCATGCAGTCACCGGCAAGGATGTATTCCTTGATGGTGTCGACTGCCCGCTCGTAGTCACCCTGGGTGAAACTCGAACGGAACACCGGGTCGGCGGCCGGTGGCCGGTCGAGTTCCAGGCCGCGACGCGGAATGATCGGCTGGCGCAGTTGTTCCAGCAATTCCTGCAGACGCGCCTGGCCTTGTTCGTAGGCGTTGTCCTGGGACGGATCGGCCAGGACGATGGCGTGCATCTTGCCCGCCAGGTTGTCGAAGACCACCACGGCGTCGGAAACCATCAACAGGATATCGGGTACGCCCAGCGGATCCGGGTTCGGGCATTTACCCAGACGCTTTTCCACATAACGCACACAGTCATAACCGAAGTAGCCCACCAGCCCGCCGTTGAAACGCGGCAACCCGGCGATGGTCGGCACGTTGTAGCGTGCCTTGAAGGTCTCGACGAAATCCAGCGGATCCTCGGCCTCGCAACGCTCGATCTCGACGCCGTCGTGAGTCACGCTGACCTGGTGGTCGTGCACCCGCAGCACGGTGCCGCACGGCAGGCCGATGATCGAATAACGGCCCCATTTCTCGCCGCCCTGCACCGACTCCAGCAGGTAGGAGTTGGGCTGGTCGGCCAGTTTCAGGTAGATCGACAACGGGGTATCGAAGTCGGCCAGGGTTTCGCAGGCAAGCGGGATGCGGTTGTAGCCGGCAGCGGCCAAACGCAGGAATTCTTCGCGGGTCATCATATGCCTCGTGGCTTGAGGGTCGAACAGTCAGGTATGCAAACGCGCCGCATGAGTCGCGGCCAGGATCAAGTCAGGCGCGCCAACGCCAGCGGGCCAGGGCCTTGATGACTTTCATCCAGAGTTTGCGAGTAACCACCACGATGGCGTTTCCAGGAGGGGATTGAACAGAGTCCACCGACATTAGCTCAGCGCCAGCTTCCAGGCAACCGGGAATCAGCGCCCGCAGATCGTCGATGACCAGCGCGGGCTCTTCTTCGGCGATCGGCCGGCCATGGTTGTAGCCATAGCTGAGGGCCACGCAGGTGACGCCGGCGGCCTTGGCGGCCTGCACATCACTGCGCGAGTCACCGATAAACAGGCACTGCGAGGCCGGGATACCAGTCATTTTCATCACATGGAACAGCGCCGCCGGGTCGGGCTTGCGCTGCGGCAAGGTGTCGCCGCCGATGATCAGGCGGAAAAACCGTCCCAGTTTCATTTCATCCAGCAAGGGCGCGACGAACTGCTCCGGCTTGTTGGTGATCAGGGCCATTTCCATGCCCTGCTTGTGCATCCAGCTCAGGGTTTCGTGCACGCCGGGATAGACCTGGGTCAGCTCATGACCACCGGAATAGGCCTCCATGAAGATCGCCAACGCCTGCTCGGCTTCGCCGTCGTCGACGCCCGAGTGATCGATATGACCGGCCAGCGCCCGACGTACCAGAACCAGCACGCCGTTGCCAACCCACTCGCGCACCGCGTGCAGCCCGGCCACCGGACGCCCGAGGGCGAGCAGCATTTTATCCACCGCCAGGGCCAGGTCGGGCACCGAATCCACCAGCGTCCCATCCAGATCGAACATCACCAGCTTGGGCAAACGGCCCGGAAAAAGCTGCTCGAACACGGTCATGATCGAGCCAGCGCCAGTTCGGCGCGCATTTTCTCGATGACTTCACGGTAGTCCGGGGCGTTGAAGATCGCCGAGCCGGCGACAAAGGTGTCGGCGCCGGCCGCGGCGATTTCGCGGATATTGTTGACGTTCACGCCGCCGTCGATTTCCAGGCGGATATCGCGGCCCGAGGCATCGATCAGGGCGCGCGCTTCACGCAGCTTGTCGAGGGTGCCGGGAATGAACTTCTGCCCGCCAAAACCCGGGTTGACGCTCATCAGCAGGACCATGTCGACCTTGTCCATCACATACTTGAGCACGTCCAGGGGCGTGGCCGGGTTGAACACCAGGCCGGCCTTGCAACCACCTTCGCGGATCAGTTGCAGGGAACGGTCGACGTGCAGCGTGGCTTCCGGGTGGAAAGTGATGTAGGTCGCACCGGCTTCGACGAAGTCGCCGACGATGCGGTCCACCGGGCTGACCATCAGGTGTGCATCGATGGGCGCGGTGATGCCGTACTTGCGCAGTGCCGCGCAGACCATCGGGCCGATGGTCAGGTTGGGCACATAGTGGTTGTCCATGACATCGAAGTGCACGAAGTCGGCTCCGGCAGCGAGCACGTTGTCCACTTCTTCACCCAGGCGGGCGAAATCGGCGGAGAGAATCGACGGAGCAATGACGAAGGGCTGCATGACGCACCTTTTTTGAGCAGAATCACGATGGCGGGCATTGTATACCGCCCGCTTTGCCCCGCCCACCGTGACCGCGACGATTGGCCATGCAAGCCTGGAATGCTTGAGCCAAAGCCCTCAGTAAGCGGCGCGGTAGATCTTTTCGATGTCCACCGCGCTCAGGCGACGGGGATTGTTGCGCATCAAACGCTCGGTGGCCGCCGCCTCCTCGGCCATGGCCGGGATCGCGTCCAGGGGTACGCCGAAGCTTGCGAGACCGGCGGGAATCTCCACCGCGGCGCACAGATCGGTCATGGCAGCGACGGCTTTGTCGGCCGCTTCGATCAGGCTCAGACCCGTGACATTGACACCCATGGCGATGGCAATGTCCCGCATGCGCTCGACACAGGCGATCTTGTTCCAGCTCATGACATAGGGCAGCAACAGGGCATTGCTGACCCCGTGGGCGATATTGAAGCGTCCACCCAACGGATAGGCCAGGGCATGTACGGCACCGACGCCGGCATTACCGAAAGCCATCCCGGCCATCAGGCTGGCGGTGGCCATTTCCTCACGGGCTTGGAGGTTGGACGGGTTGGCGTAGGCCTTGGGCAGCGCCGTGGCAATCAGCTTGATCGCGCCAATGGCCAGGGCATCGGTAATCGGCGAGGCATTGAGTGACAGGTAGGCTTCGATCCCGTGAACCATGGCATCGACGCCACTGGCGGCGGTGACGCTGCGCGGGCAGGTCAGGGTCATCTGCGGGCTGACCAGTGCCACATCCGGCAGCAGGTAATCGCTGACGATGCCCTTTTTCAGCTGGGCCTGCTTGTCGGAGAGAATGGCGACATTGGTCACCTCGGAGCCGGTGCCGGCGGTGGTGGGGATGGCGATCAGCGGCGGGCCCTTGCGCGGTACCTGATCAATGCCGAACAGATCCTCCAGGGCCCCGTGATAACCGGCGTAGGCGCCCACGCTTTTAGCGATGTCGATGGCGCTGCCACCGCCCAGGCCGATCAGGCCGTCGTGCCCACCTTCGCGGTAGGCCCGCATGCAGTCCTCGACAATGGCGATTTCCGGGTCGGGCAGCACACGGTCGAAGATTGCATAGGTGCGCCCACCCAGGTGAGCCAGTGCCAGCTCGACGGTCCCTGACTTGACCAGTGCCGCATCGGTCACGATCAACGGATGGTCGACATTCAGCCGGGTCAGCTCATCGGCCAATTGCTCGATGGCGCCACGGCCGGTGATCAGTTTATGGGCGATCTTGAATGAGGAAATGCTCATGCTCGCAGCCTTCTTGTCGTGATGATCAGGGCACGGGCAAGCATAACCGGGATTGGCTTTGCTCTGTCATCCAGAAGATGAATTCAGGTTGTGAATGGGAAATGCGCTCCCATGAGCGCCATGAAACCTGTAGGAGCAGGGCTTGCCCGCGAAGGCGTCCTTAAAGGCGCCAAAAGCTTCGCGGGCAAGCCCTGCTCCTACAGGTCCCATGGTGTTTTCAAGAGATCATTTTCAGACCTGGGTCGTGCGCAGTTTCTCGCTGCGCCCGCGCAGCCATTCCAGGGTCAGCAGCAGGATCACCGAGAAGACAATCAGCAAGGTCGCCGCCGCGGCGATGGTCGGGCTGAGGTTCTCGCGAATGCCACTGAACATCTGCCGGGGCAGGGTCGCCTGTTCGGGGCCGGCAAGGAACAGGGTCACCACCACTTCGTCGAACGAGGTCGCAAAGGCAAACAGCGCCCCGGAAATCACCCCCGGCGCGATCAGCGGCAGGGTCACCCGGCGGAACGCCGTCAGTGGCGAGGCCCCCAGGCTGGCCGCAGCACGTACCAGGTTGTGATTGAAACCCTGCAAGGTCGCCGACACGGTGATGATCACAAAGGGCACGCCCAACACCGCATGCACCACGATCAACGAGAAGAAACTGTTACCCAGCCCCAGGGGAGCGAAGAACAGGTAGCTGGCCACACCGATGATCACCACCGGCACCACCATGGGCGAGATCACCAGGGCCATCACCAGCGGCTTGCCCGGGAAATCGCCCCGGGTCAGGCCGATCGCCGCCAGGGTCCCGAAGACCATCGCCAGCGCCGTGGCCGCCGGAGCGACGATGATGCTGTTGCGCAAGGCGCGCATCCATTCCGCCGAGGCGAAGAAGTCCTGGTACCAGTGCAGCGAGAAGCCTTGCAGCGGATAGACGAGGAAACTGCCCGAGTTGAACGACAGCGGGATGATCACCAGCACCGGCAGGATCAGGAACAGCAGGATCAGCCCGCACAGGGTGCGCAAACTGTAGAACCAGACCCGCTCGACGGGCGACATGTAGGGGCTCAGCATTTCTTATTCTCCTTAGCTCAGGCGCAGGCGGCTGGCGCCCACCAACCGGCTGTAAATCAGGTACAGGACCACGGTCGCCAGCAGCAGCAGGCCACCCAGGGCGGTCGCCATGCCCCAGTTGATGCTGGTGTTGGTGTAGAAGGCGACGAAGTAGCTGACCATCTGGTCGTTCGGGCTACCGAGCAGGGCCGGGGTGATGTAGTAACCAATAGCCAGGATGAATACCAGCAGGCAACCCGCGCCCACGCCGGCATAGGTCTGCGGGAAGTACACCCGCCAGAAGCTGGCGAACGGATGACAGCCCAGGGAGATTGCCGCGCGCATATAGGTCGGCGAGATGCCCTTCATCACGCTGTAGATCGGCAGGATCATGAACGGCAGCAGGATGTGCACCATGGAGATGTAGACGCCGGTGCGGTTGAACACCAACTCGAGCGGCTTGTCGATCACCCCCATGGCCATCAACGCGCTATTGATCAGGCCACCGGACTGCAACAGCACGATCCAGGCCGCGACCCGCACCAGGATCGAAGTCCAGAACGGCAGCAGCACGAGGATCATCAACAGGTTGCTCTGCCGCGACGGCAGGTTCGCCAGCAGGTAGGCCAGCGGGTAGGCCAGCACCAGGCAGATGGCGGTGATCACCAGGCCCATCCAGAAGGTGCGGGCAAAGATATCGAGGTAGATCGCCTGGTCCGGGGTGGCCGGGGCCAGTTCGCCGAGGTCGTCGATCCGATGGTCGACGGCCGCCAGCAGGTAATAAGGGGTGATGCTGCTGGTATTGCGCCGGATCGCCTGCCAGTACGCCGGATCACCCCAGCGTTCGTCGAGGGCTTCCAGGGCTTCTTTATAGGAGGCCGGTTCGGTCTTGAACGGCAGGGCGCGCGCGGTCTTGGTCAACAGGCTGCGATAGCCGGCCAGTTCCATGTTCAGGCGCTTGGACAGATCGCCCAGGGTCTGATTCTTGCGGGCGTCGCCGAGGTCTTCGCTCAAGGCCTTGTAGACCGGCTCGCCGGGAAGGCTCTTGCCGTCCCAGGCGGCGACAGCGACCACGGTGCGCGGCATGGCGCCGACCACTTCCGGGTTACCGACACTTTTATAGAGCAGCGCCACGATGGGCACCAGGAACACCAGTAACAGAAACAGCACCAGCGGTGCAATCAAGGCCTGGGCCTTCCAGCGGTTGACCCGCTCGGCACGCGCCAGGCGCTGCTTCAAGGTGGGACTGGTGACCTCGTTCAGAGGAACGGTGAGGGCCATGGCGAACTCCGGAATTCTTTTATTGTTACAGCGGGCAGTGTCGCGTTGCCGCGCACCGCCCGCTGTTCTTGGGACCTGCTGTGTTACTTGGCAGCCCAGGCGTTGAAGCGCTGTTCCAGCTGCTCACCGTTATCCGCCCAGAAGGCAACGTCGATCTGCACCTGGTTGGCGATGTTTTCCGGGGTGGTCGGCATGTCTTTCAGGATGGCTTTATCGAGCAACGGGACCGCCTGGACGTTGGCCGGGCCGTAGGCGATGTTTTCCGAGTAGACCTTCTGCTGCTGCGGCATCACCGAGAAGGCGATGAATTTCTTCGCCGCTTCAAGACGCTCGCCCTTCAGGCCTTTTGGAATCGCCCAGGCGTCGAAGTCATAGACGCCGCCGTTCCAGACCACTTTCAGGTTGCTTTCTTTCTGTACCGCGGCGATCCGACCGTTGTAGGCCGAGCTCATCACCACGTCGCCGGAGGCGAGGTACTGCGGCGGCTGCGCGCCGGCTTCCCACCACTGGATATTCGGCTTCAGCTCGTCGAGCTTCTTGAATGCACGGTCCTGGCCATCCTTGCCGGCCAGTACCTTGTAGACGTCTTTCGGCGCCACGCCGTCAGCCATCAAGGCGAATTCCAGGGTGTACTTGGCGCCCTTGCGCAGGCCACGCTTGCCGGGGAATTTCTTGGTGTCCCAGAAATCCGCCCAACTGGTCGGTGCACTGCTCACTTTGTCAGCGTTGTAGGCCAGTACCGTCGACCAGACGAAGAAGCCCACGCCGCAAGGCTGGATGGCGCCCTTGACGTAATCTTCGCCCTTGCCGAACAGCGCCGGGTCGAGGGGTTCGAACATGTCTTCGTCGCAACCGCGGGACAGTTCCGGCGACTCGACCTCTACCAGGTCCCAGGACACGCTCTTGGTGTCGACCATGGCCTTGACCTTGGCCATTTCACCGTTGTACTCGCCGGCCACGATCTTGCCCTTGCCCGCCGCCTCCCACGGCGCATAGAACGCCTTGACCTGTGCGGCCTTGTTCGCGCCACCAAAGGACACCACGGTCAGGTCGGGCCCCGCCATGGCATTTGCCGCGCACATCAGCCCAAGGGTCAGGGCGCTGAATTTCAGGGATTTAAGCATTTATTCTTCTCTCCACAGTGCAGGTTGGTGAAGCACGGGGCGATGGATTCGCCTCTTGGGTTACCGCGATCAACTGGCGTCCAGTAACGGATCGAGCGCGCGAACGTGCTCCACTTGCCAGCCGATAGGTACGACGTCGCCGACCGCCAGGGCTGGGTCCAGCTCGGCAATGGGCTGTTTCACGAAAAAGTCGGTCTTGCCGCAGACTTCCAGGCGCACACGCACGTGGTCGCCCAGATAGATGAACTCGGCCACGCGGCCCGAGAAGCGGTTGACGCAAGACTCGCTGGAGCCATTGAGGCTGATGCGTTCCGGACGGATCGACAGGGTCACCGGCTCGCCGGTCTTGCCGACGTTCACCGCCAGTGCCTCGACCTTCTCACCACGGCCGAGCTCGACCACGCAGCGATCACCGCTGTGACTGTGCAGGCGGCCGTTGAGGCGGTTGTTCTCGCCGATAAAGTTGGCGACGAAGGTGTTCTTCGGTTCTTCGTAGAGGGTGCGCGGCGGCGCGATCTGCTGGATCTCGCCCTGGTGGAACACCGCCACGCGGTCGGACATGGTCAGGGCTTCGCCCTGGTCGTGGGTCACGTAGACCACGGTCACGCCGAGGCGCTGGTGCAGGTGCTTGATTTCCATCTGCATGTGTTCGCGCAACTGTTTGTCCAGTGCACCGAGGGGTTCGTCCATCAGCACCAGTTGGGGCTCGAACACCAGGGCCCGGGCCAACGCCACCCGCTGCTGCTGGCCACCGGACAACTGCGCCGGGTAGCGCTGGGCGAACTTGTCGAGCTGGACCATGCCCAGCACCCGCTTGACCCGCTCGCTGACGTCGGTCTTGCTCAAACCGCGCACGGTCAACGGGAACGCCAGGTTCTCGGCGACGGTCATGTGCGGGAACAGGGCGTAGTTCTGGAACACCATGCCGATGTCGCGTTTGTGCGGCGGGACATTGTTGATGGAGCGGCCGGCCAGCAGGATCTCGCCGGCGGTCGGGGTTTCGAACCCGGCCAGCATCATCAGGCTGGTGGTCTTGCCGGAACCGGAAGGCCCGAGCAGGGTCAGGAATTCGCCCTTGCGAATGTCCAGGTTGAGGTCTTTGACGATCAGGTTCTCACCGTCGTAGCTTTTTTGTACGCCACGAAAGCTGACCAGTACATCGTTCGCCCCAGCGCTTGAATCAACCTCGCTCATACCCTCACCTTTTTGTTTTGGACTGCCGTGGGGCTAAGCCTAGTGAAGGCTGATGGCAGCGCAAATCGGGGGGCGGGAGAGATTGTCCTCAGCCGTCTGGAAGAATTGGGGTAGGGATTGCCCTACAAGGATGGCGGGATTGGATAAGCCTGCAAGCCGCTGCCGACGGCGAGGCCCGGAACAGCGTCAGACGACCATCCAAGGCTGTCGCAAATGGATATGTGCATACCTGTTTTTGTAGGAGCGAGCTTGCTCGAGATGGTGACCCAGGCTCCGCGGGGCATCAGACTTCCCGCGTTATCGTTAACGTCCATCGCGAGCAAGCTCGCTCCTACAAGGTCAGGGAATTCCGCCTCAGAGCAGCTTGTGCTCCATCGCGTATTTCACCAGTTCGGCCAGGGAGGTGATGTTGAGCTTCTGCATCAGGCGCGCCTTGTGGGTGCTGATGGTCTTGCTGCTCAAGGCCAGTTGCTGGGCGATGTCGTTGACGTTGGCGCCCTGGGCCAGGCGCTCGAATACCGAAAACTCGCGCTCCGAGAGCAAGGCGTGCAGTGGTCGCGAATCGGTCAGGCCGACTTCGAAGACCATGCGGTCGGCCAGGTCCGGGTCAATGTAGCGACCGCCGGCCGCGACCTTGCGGATCGCCGTCAGCAACAGCGCCGGATCGCTGTCCTTGGTCGCATAGCCGGCGGCACCGACCTTGAGCGCCCGAGCCGCCATCTGCGCCTCGTCGTGCATGGACAGCACCAGGATCGCCGGGGGATTGTTCAACGCGCGAATCCGCGGGATGGCCTCCAGGCCGTTGACACCCGGCATCGAGATATCCAGCAGGACCACTTCGCAGGGCGTATGGCGCAGGACTTCGAGCAGTTGTTCGCCATTGCTGGCCTCCCCCACCACGGACAGGTCCTTGGCCAGACCGATCAACTGCTTGATGCCCTCGCGGACAATGGTGTGGTCTTCGGCTACCAGTACGCGGATCACGTTTATCTCCAGGTTGAATCAGTCGGACCGCTATCGCCGGCAAGCGGCTCCTACAAGGTATAGGCTGTATGCAAGATCACCATTCGGCGTAAACACTGTGGGAGCTGGCGTGCCAGCGATGGGGCCATCAAAACCTACACATCCAACGGCACCCGTGCGCTGAGAGTCGTCCCCTCGCCCACCACGCTTTCCAGGCGCAACGTGCCGCCGAGCATCAATACCCGCTCACGCATGCCGACCACTCCAAAGGAGGTCGGCCTGCCGCTGGCGGAAACGAATCCTACGCCATCATCACTGATGGTCAGGCATAAATCCTCGCCCTCAACGGTCAGTGTCAGCTCAACAGTATGCGCCTGGGCATGGCGCATGACGTTGGTCAGCGCTTCCTGGAGGATACGAAACAGGCCGATGGCTTTTGCATCGCTGAGGGCCGGCAGATGCTCCGGCACTTGCACCAGGCAGGGAATCTGCGTCCGCCCCTCGAACCGCCGGGCCTGCCATTCGATGGCCGAGGCAATGCCAGCATCGAGAATCGGTGGGCGCAAGGCCGTCGCCACATCCCGGACCAGTTGGAACAGTTGAGCAATCAGCTTCTTCATGCTGTTGAGCCGATCATTCAGGCCCGGATCGAGCTGAGCATAGGCCAGTTCGCACATGGACGTTTCCAGCTTGAGCACCGTGAGCATCTGCCCCAGTTCGTCGTGAACCTCCCGGGCGATACGGGCCTTTTCCTCTTCACGGACGCTTTCCAGGTGGGCCGACAGCTCGCGCAGCTGTTCGCGGGACGCCGCCAGTTCCAGCTCGATGCGCTTGCTCTCGCTGATATCCCAGACGATACCGTCCCAGACCACGCTGCCATCCTCCAGCCGACGGCTGATGGCCTTGATCTCGGCCCAGCGCTGGCGGCCTTCGCGGGTCATGATCCGGCCTTGCCAGGACCAGTCGCTGTCCGCCTCCAGCGCCCGATCCTGGGTCTGGTGGTAACCGGCCCTGTCCTCCGGATGCACCAGGCTGCGCAAGCCGATCTCCTGCCGGCGCAGGGTCGCCGGGGCATAGCCCACCAGACTCTCGCTGCCTTCGCTGATATAGGGAAAATGCAGCTCGCCGGTCAGCGGCACACGCTCCAGGCGGAACACCAGACCCGGCACGTTAGCGGCGATTGCCTTCAAACGCGCTTCGCTTTCCTGGGCTGAGGCCAGCGCACGGCGGCGCTCGGTGACGTCGTTGAGGTAGACCACCAGGTATTCGCCCTCGCGAAAACGCAGGAAGCTCAACGACACATCAGCCGGCAGGACGCTGCCATCGGCGCGAACGCATTGGGTTTCCAGGCTTTGCGGGCCTTCCTCGCTAGCCCGGGCACGCTTCCACAGGTTCAGCCAGCGATCCATGTTCAGGTTCGGATCGAAGTCGATCAAGGGGCGGTCGAACACCCCGCCGGGCGGATAACCGAGCATCTCTTCCGCCGCCCGGTTGGCATAACGGACATGGCTGTCCCAGTTGACCCAGAGAATCCCCACCGTGCTCTGGTCGATGGAAAACTGGGTCAGGCGCAGGGCTTCTTCACTCGCCTCACGCCGGGCGAGGGCTTCCCGGGCCGCGAGCAGCTCATGCTCCAGGCTGTGCTGCTGGCGACGCAACCAGAAGATGATGGCCAGGCCCGCGAACAACAACACCGCCAGCAGCAGACAGAGGTTTTGCCAGAAACCCGGTGACTCAGTCAGGCGCGGGTACTTCGGTTGCAGCCAGCGGGCATGCAGTTGCTCCAGATCCCGCGCCGGGATCGCATGCAAAGCCTTCTCCACAACCCCCGCCAGTTCCGGCCAGTCGCGCCGTGTCGCCACTCGCAGTAGCTGCGGCAAGCCGATATCGCCAACCACCGCCAGCCCGGCAAACTCTTCTTCGTTGGACAGGCGACTGAGCTGCGCCTCATCGATCACCGCGTAGCGAGCCTGCTGGCTCGTCAACAATTGCAGGGCCTGGCGCTCCAGCGGCACACCCTGCAGATTGAGATTGGGGTAGGTGTTGCGCAGGTAATCGGCGACCGTACTGGGCATGCGCACGGCCACGCGGGTCTGGCTGTCGAGTTTTTCCAGCTCCACGGCGCCGGCGCCGTTGCGTTCGCCCACCACCAGTTGCGGTACACGCATATAAGGATCGGAGAACAGCCACAGGCGCAGCCCCGCCGGGGTCTGGGTCAGCCCCGGCGCGAGGTCGATCTCGCCTTCGCGCAAGGCTTTTTCCAGTTGCGTCTGATCGGGAAAGTTACGCCAGGTCAACTCGACATCGAGGCTCTTGGCCACCCAGGCCATCAGTTCCACATTGGCCCCGGACAAGCGCTGCAGCCGACGGTCGTATTGCGCATACGGCGCCTGCAGGACCAGACCGACCCGCAACTCGTGGTGCTGGTCGAGCCACTCGCGCTGCTCGCCGGACAAGACAACCCCTTGCCCATGGGAAGCAGGCGCCGCCCAGGCAATCAAGGGAAAACACAAACAGCCGATAACCCACAGGCAGCAAAACCGTATCATTCGACGCTCACACACTGACAAATGCTGACCAACCCATTAGGCTGCCAGGATGACTCTGGCCTGGAAAATTCGATGCCTCTTCTCTACCGCCTGGCACTGCCCGCGCTGTGCCTGTCGCTGATACTACCTTGTGCCGCGCCCGTCATGGCCGCCGATCCGGCGCCGGCCGCGGCGCAGAAGCCCGCCGAAAAGCCGGTGGAGCGCCAACCCCTGCTCGAGCGTAGCCAGGAAGACGCGACCGCGCTGGAACACCAATTGCCCCAGCAGGAACAACAGCAACTGCAAGCCGGCGGCGACAGTTTCCTGGCCTTGTGGAAACCGGCCAACACGCCTTCGCCCCTGGGCGCGGTGATCCTGATTCCCGGTGCCGGCGAAACCGCTGACTGGCCCCAGGCAATCGGCCCGTTGCGGCGCAAGTTCCCGGATGCGCAGTGGAGCAGCCTGAGCCTGACCCTGCCGGACCTGCAAAGCGACGCGATCCAGCCACGGGTGGACGAAGCGCCCAAGGCACCGGCGGCGACCGCCAGTAACAGCAAGGACGCCAGCACCACGGCCAAGCCCATCGAACAGGCGGCCAGCGCCGAAGCCGAGGTGGTCGACCAGGCCGCCGTGCAAACCGCTGAAGATCAGTTGAAAGCCGACGCAGAGCGGATCTTCGCACGAATCGACGCGGCGATTGCCTACGCCAAGCAGCAAAATGCTCGCAGTGTGGTTCTCCTGGGCCATGGCACCGGCGCTTACTGGGCGGCCCGCTACATGAGCGAAAAGCCTTCGCCACAGATCCAGAAACTGCTCCTGGTGGCCGCGCAGACGCCGACCACTGCGCCACAGAACCTGGCTCAGATCACCCCTGGACTGAAACTGGCGACGGCGGATTTCTTCTACCAGGACCGGCCGCTGGATCGCAAAGCCGCACTGGAGCGGTTGCAGGCCAGCAAGCGGCAGAAAACCACAAGCTACAACCAGATCGCGCTGAAGGCCCTGCCGGGCAATGCCGGGCAGGAACAGTTATTCCGGCGCATCCGTGGCTGGTTGAACCCGCAGGATGTGGGCGGTCTCTGAAACGTAGCGCCTAACGGAAATCCCTGCGCTCGCGAATCAGCACATAGGCATTGTGCAAATCGCGGGTTTTTTCCGTGGCCTCGCGCACTTGTAGAGGCGTCGCGCCACTGCCCGCGATCTTGTCCGGGTGGTGGCGACTGAGCAGGCGCCGATAAGCCCGCTTGATTTGCGCCGGCTCACTGTTGGCCGCCACGCCCAATAACACCAGCGCCTCCTCATAAGTCCCGGTCGTGTTCGACAGCACCTTGCGCCCCGGCTCGTAGTCATGGGCCAGGGCCTGGACCTGATGGCTGGTCCAACCCAGCCATTTGCCCCAGAGCATGATCAACTCACGCTCCGTCGTCCCGACCCGACCGTCGGCCCAGACCATTCGCCAGCACGCCCGCAAAACGCCTTCGGCGGCATGGGGCTGGGCCTTCAGGTGATTCAGGTAGCCGCGCAGTCGATCATTCCCCGACTTGCCCCGGTTGAACGCGGCAATCGCCCGGCGCCGCGCCGCATCAGCCATATCCAGTTGACGCATTTCCTCGCGCGCCTGCTGGATATGTCCGTCGACCACCTGCCCATCGCTCTTGGCCAGTCGCCCCAACAAGACAAACAGCAATTCATCGTTGCGTAACGCCGGCTTGCCCCCCAGGCGCTCGCGCAAATGGGCAAGGCTGTGCAATTGCAGGCGCCGATCCAGCGCCTGCCCGAGTAACGCGCCCAACATGGCCCCCGGAATACTGGCGATCGCAAAACCCGCCCCGGCTCCAATCAGAGTCCCTGGCCACAACATAATCAGTGTCTCTCTTTCAACAATTGCTCGACTTGCGCCAGGCGCTCCACGGTGCCGACATCCACCCAGTGTCCGTGCATGTGCTCTCCACTCACCAGCCCCCGCGCCATCGCCTCGCGCCACAACGGCGCGATCTTGAAGGCGCCGTCCGAGCAGGCGGCAAACAGTTGCGGGTGCAGGACTGAAATACCGCTGTAGGTCAGCTTCTCGCCCAGCGCCCCACCGTCATGCAGTTGGCCGTCGAGCAGGTTGAAGTCGCCCCCGGCCGGGTGGTGTGGCGGATTGTCGACCATGACCAGATGCGCCAGACCGGCAATCGGCCGACGTAGCGAAGCAAAGTCATAGTCAGTCCAGATGTCGCCATTGACCACCAGGAAGGGCTCATCACCCAACAGCGGCAACGCACGGAAGATACCACCACCGGTTTCCAGCGGCTCCCCCTCGGGCGAATAGGCGATGCTCAGGCCATAGCGGGAACCGTCGCCGAGGTAGTCTTCGATCTGCTGTCCCAACCAGGCGTGGTTGATCACCACCTCCTTGAACCCGGCGGCCGCCAGCGCCCGCAGGTGATAGTCGATCAGCGGCGTGCCGTTGGCACGGATCAGCGGCTTGGGGGTGTGCAAGGTCAACGGACGCATCCGCTCGCCTTTGCCGGCAGCCAGGATCATTGCCTTCATACCTCGGCCCCCACCGGCCGACGCAGGCTGGCCAGCAACTCGCCCAGTTCGGCCAGCTCCGGACGGCGCGCTACCACCGCTTCTATATAAGCGAAGAAGCGCGGTACATCGGCCAGGTAACGTGGCTTGCCGTCACGATGGCAGATGCGCGCAAAGATCCCGATCACTTTCAGATGACGTTGCACGCCCATCAGGTCGCTGGCCCGGAGGAATTCCTCGAAATCGGCCTGTACCGCGATACCGGCACCTGTCGCCTTCTGCCAATAATCCTGCAGCCAGCCCCGTACCCGGGCCTCGGGCCAACTGAGGAAGGCGTCCTTGAACAGGCAGGTGATGTCGTAGGTCACCGGCCCATAGACCGCATCCTGGAAATCCAGCACACCAGGGTTGGGCTCGCTGGCCATCAGGTTGCGCGGCATATAGTCACGGTGCACCAGCACTTTTGGCTGGGCCAGGGCGCTGTCGATCAGCCGGTCGCTGACTCGTTGCCACATCGCCAACTGCGCGGGATCGAAAGCGCGGCCCAGCTCATGCCCGACGTACCACTCGGGAAACAGCTCCAGCTCACGGCGCAGCAAGGCCACGTCATAACTCGGCAGTTCGCTGTCCATCGGCAGTTGCTGGAAAGCCAGCAGGGCGTCGATGGCATCGGCGAACAACCCATCGGCGTTGTCGCTGTCGATCACGTCCAGATAGGTCTGGTTGCCCAGGTCATTGAGCAAAAGAAAACCGTTTTCCAGATCCTGCGCGTGAATTTTCGGCACGTTGATTCCGGATTTCGCCAGCAAATGGGCGATATCCACAAAAGGTTTGCAGTTTTCCCGGGGTGGCGGAGCGTCCATGACGATCAAACTACGGCCCCCGCCCTCCCAACGGAAGTAGCGTCGAAAACTCGCGTCACTACTGGCCGCGGTCAACGTAGCCGGGGGGATGGTGCCCCAGCCTTCGCCCAGAAAGAGCGTTTCCAACTGCCGATCCAGCCAAACTTTCAGGTGTTGCAAGCGTACATCTTGGTCAGGCATTACATGGGTCTCCGACGACGCTAGCCGTCAAGCGGGTGTTGCTTTATTATCCAGCATCTTGTGCGACACGCGTAGCGTGCCTCCAGCTTGGCGATGAGGAGTCATCGTCAGGGGTTTCTCTACTGAGAACCAATAGTCCGGCACCCAATCCGGGAAACAAAACCGCCCAAGAGGTCCATCGCTTAAAAGGACTCGTTGACGCTGCGGCGCAATAGCGAAACCCAAAGGCCGCCCAGCACTCGGACGCGCGGCTATGGTCCCTCAAGGACCGGGAGTGCTCTGTCACAGCGCAGGAATCGACATGCATAAGCGTCGAATTCATACAGCAGATGTATCGGCAGGCCAGGCAGATCTCCACAATTGTTTTTCAGGAGTTCTGTCCAGACTGACCGGCAACTTTGGCTTGATGATTGCCGTTTTCACAGCAGTCATGGTTATGGCCATCCATCTCGACAAGTAGCGCTTCACATCGGCCGTTTGGCCTCACCCTGGCGGGAAGAATCCCCGCAGGGGTTCCTCTTGCCTGAAAACAGGAGGAAACATCATCTCGACAGGCCGCTCAAGGTCCCTGTCAATTTCCAACCGGAGACACGAGCGAAAGCTCTGTCTGTCATTGTCCAACCATTGCCTTCATGGAGTGGGAGCGGACTCGTTGTGCGACCAACGATAGCCTAGGAAGACATGCGTCACTGGTAACGGTGAGGTATGAAGCTCTTCCAACAACGTAGCCCCCGCAAGGGCATGAACTTACCGCGAGGTAAGCCATGGATGCTCGGAGCAGTACCGGGTTGAGGCGCTAGGCTGGCTGGCACGGGTAACGTAAGTGAACTGCTGATAAACGCCGTAAGGATAACCATGCCCAAACTGCTGTCAGGCATGAACCAAAAAGGTGCGGGGCCAGTTATTCCTGTGGGATGTGGGAATACGTCGCTACAAAGGCCCCCGGTGGAAAGGCAGACCCTAAACCAATCGTGTGACAGGCAGGGAACGTGGTAAGCCCGTATGGCTGCCTTCGGGCAGGTGAACCGCAAGGGGATCTGTTGGCTATGCGGGTATGGGATCGCAGAGAAAGCGAACGCCGGACTGTAATCGTTCGGATAGGGGTTGGAACATCACCCCACGGGAAACCGGGCAGACTTCTGCGTGGTCTTTTATCGCATGAATGCTGAGTGAGACTGTCTCAATGAACACGGAGGTCCCGCGGTAGCGGACCTTCTATTAACCCACCCTGACGGGGACGTCCATTCCCGTCAGGGGATGCATACGTCTTCGCTTGGGGAAACTTGAGAGGAAGGCAGCATGTTAGAACACAGCCAAATGGCCGTGTCTGCGCCTTCCGGCGCTCCGCAACAATGGCACGACATCGATTGGTGCCGAGTCCAGCGGAACGTCCGGGCGATGCAGTTACGGATTGCGAAGGCTTGTAGGGAAGGCGACTGGCGCAGAGTGAAAGCCCTGCAACGAATGCTGACCCGCTCACCCTCGGCCAGATATCTGGCCGTACGGCGAGTCACTGAAAACCAGGGCAAGCGTACGGCGGGAGTCGACCGCGTGCTCTGGGATACACCCGACGCCAAATGGAAAGCGGTCGATGGAATGAAGCGGCACGGATACAAGCCCCGGCCCTTAAGGCGGGTATTTATTCCAAAGTCGAATGGAAAGGAACGCCCTCTGGGCATCCCGACCATGGCGGACAGAGCAATGCAAGCGCTGCATCTGCTAGCTCTGGCCCCCATTGCTGAAACTACCGGTGATCCGAACAGCTACGGCTTTAGGATCGAAAGATCCACGGCGGATGCAATGGGACAGCTGTTCGTTTGCCTATCCAAGAAGCTCTCAGCCAAATGGGTTTTGGAAGCGGACATAAAAGGTTGCTTCGACCATATCAACCACGACTGGCTGATCAACAACGTCCCTACGGACAAAGTGATCCTTCGGAAATGGTTAAAAGCTGGAGTGATTCATAAAGGCCAGCTACAGGCAACGGATGCCGGTACGCCACAAGGCGGGATTATCTCGCCGACCTTGGCAAACATGACGTTGGATGGCCTGGAAACACAGCTCAAGCAACATCTGGGCGTGACAAAGGCCAAGAAGCTGAAAATCAACGTGGTGCGGTATGCGGACGATTTCGTCATCACCAGCGACTCGAAAGAGGTACTGGAAAATGAGGTCCGCCCTTGGATAGAGCATTTTCTGGCGGTACGCGGACTACAGCTCTCTCCCGAGAAAACGCACGTCATTCACATTGAGAAGGGCTTTGATTTTCTGGGTTGGAATTTCCGCAAGTACGATGGGAAGCTTCTGATCAAGCCAAGCAAGAAAAACGCGAAAGCGTTCTACCGCAAGGTAAAGGAGGTCATCAGTACCAACAAAGCGGTATCACAGGAGGATCTGATCCACCTGCTGAACCCAATGCTGCGGGGCTGGGCACTGTATCACCAACCCGTAGTAGCCAAGAAAGCGTACAGCCGCATGGATTTCCAAATATTCCAAGCAATATGGCGCTGGGCAAGACGGAGGCACTCGAACAAAAGCCTCGACTGGATCAGAAAGAAATATTTTCAGACCGTCGATGGCCGAAATTGGGTGTTCTGCACCACGTTACTGACAGAGGCAGGTGACAAGAGGGCGATCAGGCTGTACACCCTGGAGGATACGCCGATCGAGAGGCACAGAAAAATCAGCGGGGAATACAACCCGTTTGATCCTGAGATGGAAGAAATGGGCGAGAAGCTTCGGATGTCCCGGATGTTCGGGAAGCTGAAATACCGCAAGCAGGTATCAACCCTGTTTCAATCACAACAAGGGCTCTGTCTACTTTGCAAGAACCCCATAACTAGGGAGACTGGGTGGCATGACCACCACATCATTTATCGCTCACAAGGCGGTGGTGACTCGCTAAACAACCGGGTACTATTGCATCCCATTTGCCACCAGCAGCTTCACGCTCGTGGTTTGACAGTGTGCAAACCGGCTCCCGATTCTGGGGGTTCAATAAAGACTTGAGCCGTATGCGCTGAAAGGCGCACGTACGGTTTTTAGGGGGGAGCAGGCCAGAGATGGTCTGTTCCTACCCAACTTTCTGACCATCGATAGGCGTGTGACCCCCACCGCGGGCAGATGGCACGCAGGAAGCCCGGACTAATAAGATGGCATTGAAATCCCCCGCGTTTCGTAAAAAATTCCCGTTGCTGGTTACCGGCGGTTTGCTGGCTCTGCAACCTCTTGCCACCCCGTTCGCGGTCGCCGCGGAACAGTATGACTGTTCTGTCTCTGCTTCCGGTGCCTGGGACTGTGCGCCCAAAACCACTACGGCCCAGTTGCCACCTCGCCCCGTGCATGACGGTAATGCCGAGGCTTTGGGCACTGCCGCCACGGCGGACAGCGGTTCCAGCAGCGAGAAGGCTGCGGGCCCGGTACTGGTCACCGAGGCCAAGGGTCGTGGTCTGAAGTCGCGCAGTGCCGACTACAGTCACCTCGACTGGGTCCCGCGTGACAAGCTGACGCCTGCCCAGTTGGCCGAAACCGGTCCTTATTGCTCTGGTTCCTATATCGAACCGATTCGTCCTGGCATGAATGACACGACGAATAAAAGTGATGCGCCGACCTTCATCGGGGCCAAGGCCTCGCGTTATGAACAGGACAAGCAGGTCGCGACACTGGCCGGCGACGTGGTCATGCGCCAGGGCAGCATGCAGGTCGAGGCTGATGAAGCCAGCCTGTACCAGGCGGAAAACCGTGGCGAGCTGAACGGCAACGTTCGTGTTCGCGACCAGGGCGCCCTGCTGGTCGGTGACCATGCCGAGGTGCAGCTGGACACGGGTGAATCGCGGGTCGACAACGCCGAATACGTGATGCACAAGTCGCGGGTCCGCGGTAACGCGCTGTACGCCAAGCGCGCCGAGAACTCGATCATTCGCCTCAAGGACGGTACGTACACCACGTGCGAACCGAACAGCAACGCCTGGCAGCTCAAGGGTAATAACATCACCCTGAACCCGGCGACCGGTTTCGGTACGGCGACCAACGTGACCTTGCGGGTCAAGGACATTCCGGTTCTCTATACCCCGTACATCTACTTCCCGATCGACGATCGTCGCCAGTCCGGTTTCCTGCCGCCGAGTTTCTCCAGCGACAGCACCTCAGGCTTCAACCTGACCACGCCT
Organism: Pseudomonas sp. MWU12-2319; assembly: GCF_023242525.1. Lineage (NCBI taxonomy): Bacteria > Pseudomonadati > Pseudomonadota > Gammaproteobacteria > Pseudomonadales > Pseudomonadaceae > Pseudomonas > Pseudomonas sp. MWU12-2319. Next base: position 163,670 of record NZ_JALJES010000015.1, on the reverse strand, counting down.
TACTACTTCAACCTGGCACCGAACTACGACGCCACGTTGTATCCGCACTACATGAGCAAGCGCGGCCTGTTGACCGAGGGCGAGTTCCGCTACCTGACCAAGTCCAGCGAAGGGCAGTTCGGCGGTGCATTCCTGAGTGACGAAAGTAACGACCGTTCCAAGCAGTCGGACGCGACCAAAGATCGCTACATGGTCAACTGGCAGCACAAGGGCGGCTTGGATTCACGTGTACTGACCACGGTCGACTACACCAAGATCAGCGATCCGTATTACTTCCAGGACTTGCAGAGCTATCAGGTCGGTGTCAGGAACGCTGACTATGTGAATCAGCAGGCGACAGCAAGCTATCGCGGCGATGACTTCACCGCCCAGTTGAACGTGCAAGCCTATGAGTTGGCGAGCGTGTCCGTTATCACGCCGTACAACCGCCTGCCACAGCTCACTTTCAACGGAACCTTACCTTATCACCCCGAAGGGCTCAATTTCACTTACGAAACTGAAGCCGTTCGCTTCGAACGTAGTTTGCAGACAGGCAACTACTTCGACAAGGATGGGGGACCGTTCGATGTAAACGGCAACAGTGTGGGCACGCCTCGTCTGGATACCAACGTGATTGGTTTGGCCCGTGCCAACGGCGACCGCCTGAACCTGAAACCAGGTGTCAGCCTGCCGCTGAACTGGACATATGGTTTTGTCACTCCGTCGCTCAAGTACCAGTACACCCAATACGAGTTGGATCTGGGTTCGCAGGGTAAGGCCGATATCGTGAACGCTCAGTTCGCTGCGGCTCAGGCGGGCACAAATTACATCGGCGGAACCTACAGCAGCTCGCAAAGCCGTGGCGTCCCTATCGCCAGCATCGACAGCGGCCTGTACTTCGACCGCAACACCGAACTGTTCGGCACCAACTATCGCCAGACCCTGGAACCGCGCCTGTTCTATCTCTATGTTCCAGAGAAAGACCAGAAAGACATTCCCGTGTTCGATACCGGCGAATACAGCTTCAACTATGCCTCGCTGTTCCGTGAAAACCGTTTCTCCGGCAACGACCGCGTCGGTGACGAGAACAAGCTGTCCCTGGGTGTCACCAGCCGCTGGATCGAAGACAACGGTTTCGAACGTCAGCGCGTGAGTGTCGGCCAGGCTTACTACTTCAAAGATCGAACCGTGCAATTGCCAGGTGTCGACTTCAATACCCGTGCCGACGCCAAGACCAATGTCTCGCCGTACGCCCTGGAATACGCCTACAACTTCAACCGCGACTGGCGCGCCACGGCCGACTACAACTGGGATCCGAAAAGTCACCAGCCACGTTCCGGCAGCGCGATGTTCCACTACCAGCCTGAAGACAACCCGAACAAGGTTATCAACGCCGGCTATCGCTATCGCAACGACCAGGTGATCTACAACCAGAACACTGGCCAATGGCAGTTCGGCGGCGACTACGGCACACCTGGCCAACCCGGCTACGTGAAGGACTACTACAAGATCGAGCAGCACGACTTCTCGGTCATCTGGCCGGTCGTTCCACAGTGGAACGTCATCAGCCGCTGGCAGTACGACTACAACCGCAACCGTACCCTGGAAGCCTTCGGTGGCTTCGAGTACGACAACTGCTGCTGGAAGCTGCGCCTGATCAACCGCTACTGGGTCCAGTATGACGAGTTCAGTCAACAGGCTCCGCAAAACGAACGAGGCGACCACGGTATCTTCCTTCAGTTTGTACTGAAGGGCCTGGGTGGCGTCATGGGCAACAAAGTCGAGAGCTTCCTCGACAAAGGCATCCAAGGTTATCGTGAACGTGAAGATCAAGCTTTCTGATTGTCTGCGCCCGCTGATGCTGGGCGCGCTGGTCCTGAGTGCGGCGGTTCACGCCGCTGTGCAGCCCCTCGACAACGTCGTGGCCATCGTCGACAACGATGTGATCATGCAGAGCCAACTGGACCAGCGTGTCCACGAGGTTCAGCAGACCATCGCCAAGCGCGGGGGCGGCGTGCCGCCCACCAGCGTCCTCGACCAACAGGTCCTGGATCGCTTGATCGTCGAAAACCTGCAATTGCAGATCGGCGAGCGCTCGGGTATTCGCATCAGCGATGATGAGTTGAACCAGGCCATTGGCACCATTGCCCAGCGCAACAACATGAGCATCGATCAATTCCGCGCGGCCCTGACCCACGACGGCCTCTCCTATGAGGACGCCCGTGACCAGGTTCGCCGGGAAATGATCATCAGCCGTGTGCGTCAGCGTCGTGTCGCCGAGCGGGTCCAGGTGTCGGAGCAGGAAGTGAAGAACTTCCTCGCCTCGGACCTGGGCAAGATGCAGCTCTCCGAAGAACTGCACCTGGCCAATATCCTCGTGTCGACCCCGGACAGCGCCAACTCGCAAGTCATCCAGGCCGCCGCGACCCAGGCCCAGGACCTCTACCGGCAACTCAAGCAAGGCGCTGACTTCAGTCAGTTGGCCATTGCCCACTCCGGCAGCGATAACGCCCTGGAAGGCGGCGACATGGGCTGGCGCAAGCCGGCTCAATTGCCACCACCGTTCGACCACATGCTCAGCAGCATGGCGGTTGGCGACATCAGCGAACCGACACGCACCCCAGGGGGCTTCATTATCCTGAAGGTCCTGGAGAAGCGCGGTGGCGAAACGCAGATGCGCGACGAAGTGCATGTTCGTCACATCCTGATCAAGCCCAACGCCATTCGCAGCGAAGCCGACACCCAAGCCCTGGCGCAGAAGCTCTACGAGCGGATCTCCAACGGCGAAGACTTCGCTACGCTGGCCAAGAGCTTCTCGGAAGACCCGGGCTCGGCGCTTAACGGCGGCGACCTGAACTGGGTCGACCCGAACGCACTGGTACCGGAATTCCGCGAAGTGATGGCCAAGACCCCGCAAGGTGTCCTGTCCAAGCCGTTCAAGACCCAATACGGCTGGCACGTACTGGAAGTCCTTGGCCGTCGCGCCACCGACAGCACCACCCAGGCACGCGAACAGCAAGCCATGACCGTGCTGCGAAACCGCAAATACGATGAAGAGCTGCAAACCTGGCTGCGTCAGATCCGCGACGAAGCCTACGTTGAAATCAAGCTCCCCGGCGCGGAACAGGCGCCAAAGTGAAACCCCGGCGTTTCGCGTTGACACCCGGCGAGCCGGCGGGCATTGGTCCAGACCTTTGCCTGCTGCTCGCCTCGCAACCCCAGCCTTACCCCCTGATTGCCATTACCAGCCGCGACCTGCTTTCCGAGCGGGCCGCGCAACTGGGCGTGGCTGTCAATCTGCTACCTGTGGCGCCAGGCCAGTGGCCCGACCAACCGGCAGCGGCGGGTAACTTGTATGTCTGGGATACCCCGCTGGCGAACCCGGTCATCGCAGGGCAACTGGACCAGGCCAATGCCGCCTTTGTCCTGGAAACCCTGACCCGTGCCGGTCAAGGCTGCCTGGACGGCGATTTCGCCGGCATGATCACCGCCCCGGTGCACAAAGGCGTGATCAACGACTCCGGGATCGCCTTTTCCGGCCACACCGAATTCCTCGCCGACCTGACCCACACCCCCCAGGTGGTGATGCTGCTGGCAACCCGGGGGCTGCGCGTGGCCCTGGTGACCACCCACCTGCCCCTGCGGCAAGTCGCCGATGCGATTACCCCAGAGCGCCTGGAGCGGGTCACCCGTATCCTGCATGGCGACCTGCGGGAAAAGTTCGGCATTGCCAACCCTCGTATCCTGGTCTGCGGGCTCAACCCCCATGCCGGCGAAGGCGGGCACCTGGGTCACGAAGAAATCGACATCATCGAACCGACATTGGAGCGCTTGCGCGGCGAGGGCATGGACCTGCGTGGCCCGCTGCCTGCCGACACTCTGTTTAACCCCAAATATCTGGAGCACTGCGACGCGGTGCTGGCGATGTACCACGACCAGGGCCTGCCCGTGCTGAAATACAAAGGTTTCGGCGCCGCAGTCAACGTGACCCTGGGCTTGCCGATCATCCGCACGTCGGTCGACCACGGCACCGCCCTGGACCTGGCCGGCAGCGGCAACATCGACACCGGCAGCCTGCAAGTCGCCCTGGAAACCGCCTACCAGATGGCCGAGACCCGTTTATGACCGAGCAATACCAACACCGGGCGCGCAAGCGTTTCGGGCAAAACTTCCTGCACGACGCTGGCGTGATCGACCGCATCCTGCGCGCCATCCATGCCAAACCCGATGACCGCCTGCTGGAAATCGGCCCGGGCCAGGGCGCCCTGACCGAAGGCCTGCTCAACAGCGGTGCACAACTGGATGTCGTCGAGCTGGACAAGGATCTGGTACCGATCCTCAATGAGCAATTCGGCAGCCGAGCCAATTTCAACCTGCACCAGGGCGATGCGCTGAAGTTCGACTTCACCAGCCTGAACCCGGCACCCAACAGCCTGCGGGTGGTCGGCAACCTGCCCTACAACATCTCCACGCCGCTGATCTTCCACCTGCTGCACAACGCCAGCCTGATTCGCGACATGCACTTCATGCTGCAAAAGGAAGTGGTCGAGCGCCTGGCTGCCGGTCCTGGCGGCGGCGACTGGGGACGCCTGTCGATCATGGTCCAGTACCATTGCCGCGTGGAGCATCTGTTCAACGTCGGCCCGGGCGCCTTCAACCCGCCGCCCAAGGTCGACTCGGCCATCGTGCGCCTGGTACCCCACGCCGTCCTGCCCCACCCGGCCAAGGATCATCGCCTGCTGGAGCGCGTCGTGCGCGAAGCCTTCAACCAGCGTCGCAAAACCTTGCGCAATACCCTCAAGGCGCTGCTCAGCAACGCCGAGATCGAAGCCGCCGGCGTCGACGGCAGCCTGCGTCCGGAACAGCTCGACCTGGCCGCCTTCGTGCGCCTGGCCGACAAACTCAGTGAGCAAGCCGTCACCGCCCCCGACGTCGACTGACCCCATCGGTAGCAGGCCAGCGCGCATGTCTGGCCTACTACCCGGGACTTGACCTAGACTGGGCTTCGTCCAGCGTCTCTTGCGCTTCAGCTTCCAAGGCCTCTTGCATGTCCGATCCTCGTTACCAGGTCGACGTCAGCGTCGTCACCCGCTTCCTTGCAGAACAATCGCAACCCGAGCAGAACCGCTTTGCCTTTGCCTACACCATCACGGTGCGGAACAACGGCGAACTGCCCGCCAGGTTGATGTCGCGGCACTGGGTGATCACCGATGGCGACGGTCACGTGGAAGAAGTTCGCGGTGCCGGTGTCGTCGGTCAGCAACCGCTGATCGAGGTCGGCCAGAGCCATACCTACAGCAGCGGCACGGTGATGACGACGAAAGTCGGCAACATGCAGGGCACCTACGAGATGGTGGCCGAGGACGGTAAGCGCTTCAACGCCGTGATCGCCCCCTTCCGCCTTGCCGTACCCGGGGCCCTGCACTGATGGCGGTGTATGCCGTCGGTGACCTGCAAGGCTGTCTGGAACCGCTCAAGTGCCTGCTCGAACGCGTCAAGTTCGACTCTACCCGCGATAAGCTGTGGCTGGTGGGCGACCTGGTCAACCGGGGCCCGCAATCCCTGGAGACCCTGCGCTTTCTCTACGGTATGCGCGAATCGCTGGTCTGCGTGCTGGGCAATCATGACCTGCACCTGCTCGCCGCCGGGCACAATATCGAGCGCCTGAAAAAAAGCGACACGCTACGCGAGATCCTCGACGCCCCGGATCGGGCCGATCTGCTGGACTGGCTGCGCCGCCAGAAGCTGCTGCACCACGACGCCGAGCGCAACGTCGCCCTGGTCCACGCCGGCATCCCCCCCCAGTGGACGCTGAAGAAAGCGCTAAAATACGCCGCCGAAGTGGAAACCGCCTTGCGCGACGACAACCTGCTGACGCTTTTCCTCGACGGCATGTACGGCAATGAGCCGAACAAGTGGGACGGCGATCTGCAGGGCGTGGCCCGCCTGCGGGTGATCACCAACTATTTCACGCGGATGCGCTTCTGCACCGCCGACGGCAAGCTCGACCTCAAGGGCAAGGAAGGCGCCGACACCGCCCCCCGCGGCTACGCCCCCTGGTTCAGCTACAGGGAGCGCAAGACCCAGGGCCTGAAGATCATCTTCGGCCACTGGGCCGCCCTTGAAGGCCGATGCGACGAGCCCGGGATCTTCGCCCTCGACACCGGTTGTGTCTGGGGCGGGGCCATGACCCTGATGAACGTCGATACCGGCGAGCTTCTGACCTGCAAGTGCGATGCCCAGGGTGGCGTTGCTCCGCCACCGACCCTGGCCGAGCGCTTCCGGGCCTGGTTATATCGCTAGACTGTACGACCTACCTGCCCCAGATGGAGCCCATCATGACCGAATTCAAACGTATCCCGCCCGAACAAGCCCAGGCCCTGCGCGAGCAGGGCGCCGTGGTCGTCGACGTCCGCGACCCACAGACCTTTGCCCTGAACCACATCAGTGGCGCCCGGCACCTGGACAACCACAACATCGCCGATTTCATTCGCGCCGCCGACCTCGACGCGCCCACGGTGGTGTGCTGCTACCACGGCAATTCGAGCCAGAGCGCGGCCGCCTACCTGGTCAGCCAGGGCTTCAGCGATGTCTACAGCCTGGACGGTGGCTTTGAGCTGTGGCGCACGACCTATCCGTCAGAAATTGCTCAAGATATTTCCGAATAATTTTTTTCTGCCGCTGGAGCCCGCGGGATTCGCGGGCTAGAGCCTTTCCTGACGAACGGTCAGGCGTAACTAATTGCTCATCTTGACTTGCCCCCGCCGATTCCGAACTATCCTTAAGCGCAGGCCATCCAAATCAGGGGAGAGCCGGTACACCGGCGTACGGGTCATCGGTAGTAATTTTCAAAGTGATCATCGCTTTGAAGGTGTTCTGGGGGGTAAACGGCAACGGCTTTCGCGGTTGCATGCCAGCACTGGACTGACTGATCCGGCACCGGCTCCACGTATCGAGCGAGGTGACGTCATGAGCATTTTCAGCCATTTCCAACAACGCTTCGAATCCACACGGCAAGAAGAACTCACGCTGCAGGAGTACCTTGAGCTGTGCAAAAAGGATCGCAGTGCTTACGCGTCGGCAGCTGAACGGCTGCTACTGGCAATCGGCGAACCCGAACTGCTGGATACGTCCACCAACTCACGGTTGTCGCGCATCTTCTCCAACAAGGTGATCCGGCGCTATCCGGCCTTTGAAGACTTCCACGGGATGGAAGAATGCATCGACCAGATCGTTTCGTATTTCCGCCACGCCGCCCAAGGCCTGGAAGAGAAGAAACAGATCCTTTACCTGCTCGGCCCCGTCGGCGGCGGTAAATCGTCCCTGGCCGAAAAGCTGAAACAGCTGATCGAGAAGGTCCCCTTCTACGCCATCAAGGGCTCGCCGGTTTTCGAATCGCCCCTGGGGTTGTTCAACGCCACTGAAGACGGCGCGATCCTCGAGGAAGACTTCGGGATTCCACGGCGCTACCTGAACACCATCATGTCGCCCTGGGCGACCAAGCGCCTGGCCGAATTCGGCGGCGACATCAGCCAGTTCCGGGTGGTCAAGCTCTACCCCTCGATCCTCAACCAGATCGGCGTGGCCAAGACCGAACCGGGCGACGAAAACAACCAGGACATCTCAGCCCTCGTGGGCAAGGTCGATATCCGCAAACTGGAAGAGTTTCCACAGAACGACGCCGACGCCTACAGCTACTCGGGTGCCCTGTGCCGGGCCAACCAGGGCCTGATGGAGTTCGTGGAAATGTTCAAGGCACCGATCAAGGTGCTCCATCCATTGCTCACCGCGACCCAGGAAGGCAACTACAACAGCACCGAAGGCCTGGGGGCCATTCCGTTCACCGGGATCCTGCTGGCCCACTCCAACGAATCGGAGTGGCACACCTTCCGTAACAACAAGAACAACGAAGCCTTCATCGACCGGATCTACATCGTCAAGGTCCCGTACTGCCTACGGGTCAGCGACGAAGTGAAGATCTACGACAAACTTCTGTTCAACAGCTCCCTGGCCAAGGCCCACTGCGCACCCGACACCCTGAAGATGCTCGCCCAGTTCACCGTGCTCTCGCGCCTCAAGGAGCCGGAAAACTCGAATATCTACTCGAAAATGCGCGTCTACGACGGCGAAAACCTCAAGGACACCGACCCGAAAGCCAAGTCGATCCAGGAGTACCGCGACAGCGCCGGTGTCGACGAAGGCATGAATGGCCTGTCGACCCGTTTCGCCTTCAAGATCCTCTCGAAAGTCTTCAACTTCGATCCCCACGAGATCGCCGCCAACCCGGTGCATTTGCTGTATGTGCTGGAGCAGCAGATCGAACAGGAACAGTTCCAGGCCGAAACCCGTGAGCGCTACCTGCGCTTCCTCAAGGAATACCTGGCACCACGCTATATCGAGTTCATCGGCAAGGAAATCCAGACCGCGTACCTGGAGTCCTACAGCGAGTACGGCCAGAACATCTTCGACCGCTACGTGCTGTACGCGGACTTCTGGATTCAGGATCAGGAATACCGCGACCCGGAAACCGGCGAAATCCTCAACCGCGTGGCCCTGAACGAAGAGCTGGAGAAAATCGAAAAACCGGCCGGTATCAGCAATCCGAAGGATTTCCGCAACGAGATCGTCAACTTCGTCCTGCGTGCCCGGGCCAACAACAATGGCAAGAATCCGACCTGGCTCAGCTACGAGAAGCTGCGGGTGGTGATCGAGAAGAAAATGTTCTCCAACACCGAGGATCTGCTGCCGGTCATCAGTTTCAACGCCAAAGCCAGCAAAGAGGATCAACAGAAGCACAACGACTTCGTCACCCGCATGGTCGAACGTGGCTACACCGACAAACAGGTACGACTGCTCTCCGAGTGGTACCTGCGGGTCAGAAAATCGCAGTAGTAACGGCAGCTGCAAGCGGCTCGCGACAAGCCGCAGGCACGTTTATCGACGTGCCTGCGGTGCAGGAGCTGACCGCTTGTCTTTAAGCTTCCAGCTTGGCGCTTGAAGCTTGTAACTTGAAGCTGTCCGGAGGGCTCCTCATGAGCTATGTGATCGACCGACGTCTCAATGGCAAGAACAAGAGCACGGTGAACCGTCAGCGCTTCCTGCGGCGTTACCGTGACCATATCAAAAAGGCTGTCGAGGAAGCCGTGAGCCGGCGCTCCATTACCGATATGGAGCATGGCGAGCAAATCAGCATCCCCGGCCGCGATATCGATGAACCCGTGCTGCACCATGGCCGTGGCGGCAAGCAGACCGTGGTGCATCCCGGCAACAAGGAATTCACCAGCGGCGAGCATATCCCCCGGCCACCCGGCGGCGGTGGCGGCCGTGGTCCGGGCAAGGCCGGCAACTCGGGCGAAGGGATGGACGAATTCTCCTTCCAGATCACCCAGGAAGAGTTTCTCGAGTTCATGTTCGAGGACTTGGAGCTGCCGAACCTGGTCAAACGCAACCTCACCGGCACCGACACCTTCAAGACCGTTCGCGCCGGGATCAGCAACGAGGGCAACCCCTCGCGCATCAACATCATCCGCACCCTGCGCTCGGCCCACGCGCGGCGGATCGCCCTGTCCGGCAGCAGCCGGGCCAAACTCAAGGAAGCCAAGGCCGAGCTGGAGCGTCTGAGACGCGAAGAGCCGGACAACTTCGGCGATATCCAGGAGATCGAGGCGGAAATCGAGAAACTCAGTGCGCGTATCCATCGCATTCCGTTCCTCGACACCTTCGACCTCAAGTACAACCTGCTGGTCAAGCAACCCAACCCCAGTTCCAAGGCCGTGATGTTCTGCCTGATGGACGTGTCCGGCTCCATGACCCAGGCGACCAAGGACATCGCCAAACGCTTCTTCATCCTGCTGTACCTGTTTCTCAAGCGGAACTACGACAAGATCGAAGTGGTGTTCATCCGCCATCACACCAGCGCCCGGGAAGTCGACGAGGAGGAGTTCTTCTACTCGCGGGAAACCGGCGGCACCATTGTTTCCAGTGCACTGAAGCTGATGCAGGAAATCATGGCCGAACGCTACCCGACCAATGAATGGAACATCTACGCCGCCCAGGCTTCCGACGGCGACAACTGGAACGATGACTCGCCCATCTGCCGCGACATCCTGATCAACCAGATCATGCCGTTCGTGCAGTACTACACTTACGTAGAGATCACCCCCCGCGAACATCAGGCCCTGTGGTACGAATACGAACGCATCAGCGAGGCGTTCGGCGATACGTTTGCCCAGCAGCAGCTGGTGTCGGCCGGCGATATCTACCCGGTCTTCCGTGAACTCTTCCAGCGCAGGTTAGTGACATGACCGCCAGAGAGCCGAAACAACAGAAACGCCAACCCCTCTCCACCGGTTCGGAGTGGACCTTTGAGCTGATCCAGGCCTACGACCGCGAAATCAGTCGTATCGCCAATCGTTATGCCCTGGATACCTACCCCAACCAGATCGAAGTCATTACCGCCGAACAGATGATGGACGCCTATGCCTCCGTCGGCATGCCCCTGGGTTATCACCATTGGTCCTACGGCAAACACTTTCTAAGTACGGAAAAGTCCTACAGCCGCGGCCAGATGGGCCTGGCCTACGAGATCGTGATCAACTCGGACCCGTGCATTGCCTACCTGATGGAAGAAAACACCATCTGCATGCAGGCACTGGTGGTGGCCCATGCCTGCTATGGCCACAACAGCTTCTTCAAGGGCAACTACCTGTTCCGCACCTGGACCGACGCCAGCTCGATCATCGATTACCTGGTCTTCGCCAAGCAGTACATCATGCAATGTGAGGAGCGCCATGGCATCGACGCGGTCGAAGACCTGCTCGACTCCTGCCACGCCCTGATGAACTACGGCGTCGACCGCTACAAACGCCCCTACCCGATTTCCGCCGAAGAGGAGCGGCGCCGGCAGAAGGACCGCGAAGAGCACCTGCAAAAGCAGATCAACGACCTGTGGCGCACCATTCCCAAGGGCGCGGACAAGTTCAGCGACAAGGACAATGCACGCTTCCCCGCCGAACCCCAGGAAAACATCCTCTATTTCATCGAAAAACACGCACCGCTGCTGGAACCCTGGCAGCGGGAAATCGTCCGAATAGTGCGCAAGATCGCCCAATATTTCTACCCGCAACGCCAGACCCAGGTGATGAACGAAGGCTGGGCGACGTTCTGGCACTACACCCTGATGAACGACCTCTACGACGAAGGCCTGGTCACCGACGGCTTCATGATGGAGTTCCTCACCTCCCACACCAGCGTGGTCTTCCAACCGGGCTTCGACAGCCCCTACTACAGCGGCATCAACCCCTATGCCCTGGGCTTTGCCATGTACCGCGACATTCGGCGGATGTGTGAATCCCCCACGGAAGAAGACCGTCGCTGGTTCCCGGACCTGGCCGGCAGCGACTGGCTCTCGAGCATCAAGTTCGCCATGAGCAGTTTCAAGGACGAGAGCTTTATCCTGCAGTACCTGTCACCCAAAGTGATTCGCGACCTCAAGCTGTTCAGCATCCTCGATGACGACCAGCGCGACGACCTGCTGGTGCCGGCCATCCATGACGAAGGCGGCTACCGGATCATCCGTGAAACCCTGGCCGCCCAGTACAACCTGGGCAACCGCGAACCCAACGTGCAGATCTGGAGCATCGACCGCCGCGGCGACCGCTCACTGACCCTGCGTCACCAGCAACACGACCGCAAACCCCTGGGCGACTCCACCGAGGAAGTGCTCAAGCACCTGCACCGCCTCTGGGGCTTCGATATCCACCTGGAGACCCTGCAAGGCGACCAGGTCATGAAAACCCATCACGTCCCACCCAAGGGCGATCACGGCGAAGGGGAGTACGGTCGACTGGACCTGGCCGTGATTCATCTCTGAGCAGCTCCTCACCTCCGTTGACGCGATTCACGGGTTATCCTGTCGTGCCAACGGAGGTTTTTCATGCAGATTTATAAAGTCGGCGGCGCGGTTCGCGATCGCCTGCTGGGTCAGCCGGTTACCGATATCGACTGGGTGGTGGTAGGTGCCAGCGCCGAAGAGATGCTTGCCAAGGGGTTTCGCCCGGTCGGTGCGGACTTTCCAGTTTTTCTTCATCCATCCAGTGGCGAGGAATACGCCCTGGCCCGAACCGAACGCAAAAGCGGACGCGGTTATGGCGGGTTCACGTTCCACGCCAGCCCCGATGTCACCCTGGAAGAGGACCTGATCCGCCGGGACCTGACCATCAACGCCATGGCTGAAGACGAGCACGGCAAGCTGACCGACCCCTATCACGGCCAGGCGGATCTCGCCGCCCGCCTTCTACGTCATGTTTCCCCCGCATTTGCCGAAGATCCCCTCCGGGTTCTGCGCGTTGCCCGCTTTGCCGCGCGCTATGCCGCCATGGGTTTCAAGGTGGCCCCCGAGACCCTGGCCCTGATGCGCCAACTGGCCGAATCGGGCGAACTGCAGGCCCTGACACCAGAGCGCAGCTGGAAAGAAATCTCCCGGGCCCTGATGGAAGACCAGCCCCAGGTGTTTATCCAGGTGTTGCGCGACTGCGGCGCGCTCACCGTGCTGTTTCCGGAAGTCGACGCGCTGTTCGGGGTGCCGCAACCCGAGGCCCATCACCCGGAAATCGACAGCGGCGTACACACCCTGAGCGTCCTGGAGCAAGCCGCACGCCATCAGCAACCACTGACCGTGCGCTGGGCCTGCCTGCTGCACGACCTCGGCAAGGGGCTGACACCCGAAAGCGAGTGGCCCAAGCATATTGCCCACGAGTTCAAGGGCCTGAAGCTGATCAAGGCGGTGAACGAGCGCTACAAGGCGCCACGCGACTGCCAGGAACTGGCCTTGCTGGTGGGCGAATACCACACCCATGGCCATCGTGCCCTGGAGCTCAAGGCCTCGACCTTGCTGGAGTTGTTGCAGAGTTTCGATATCTATCGACGCCCGCAGCGTTTCGAGGAATTTATCGCCGCGTGCGAGATGGATGCGCGGGGGCGCCTGGGGCTGGAGGAGCGGACTTATCCACAGGCGGACTATTTACGCGGGGCTGCGACGGTCGCCAAGGCAGTCGCGGTTCAACCGCTGCTGGAGCAAGGCTTCAAGGGGCCGGAGTTGGGTGAAGCCCTCAAGCGCGAGCGCCTGAAAGCCCTCAAGGCCTACAAGGAGCAGGCCGCAGGCTAGATGCGCAAAAGATCAGGGGGCGTCAGTTGCCCCCCACGCCATTCAAACGCCACCGGGGCCAGCACCTGATCGATCTGCGTCTCTTCCCACAACATTGCGAAAGACTTCCCCGCCTCTGGATGCAAACGGTCCGGCGCAATCAGCGCCAACGGCCACAACACAAAGGCATTCTTGAGAATTTCCGCCCGCGGCAGGATCAGCCCGTCGAAATTCCCGACCTGCTCACCATACAACAGCACATCGATATCCAGCGGCAGGCCCTTGCGGTCCGGCGCATAACGGCCATTGTCGGCCTCGATGAACTTCAACCGGCGGTCCAGCTCCAGCAACGGCAGGTCGGTAAACGCCGACACCACCAGATTGAAGAACGGCCCGCTCTTGATGCCCACCGGCTGGCTTTCGAACACCGCCGAACAGCGGATATCCACCAGAAACGCGGCCAGTGCGTCCAACCCGGCACACAAGTGGGTTTCGCGCTCGATATTACTGCCGAGCCCGAGATAAACCTGAGTTAGCGACATCCGCGCTCAATCTCCACGCCCACGCCCCTGGCCGCCGCAACGGCCCCCGGCTTGGTCAGTTTGAGGTGCAACCAGGGAATCTGGAACTCGCTCATCAGCACCTGGGCCAGACGTTCGGCGAAGGTTTCCACCAGTTGGAACTGCGACTGCTCGGCAAACAGCTGGATGCGCGCAGAAACACTCGCATAATCGAGAGCCAGGCTCAGATCGTCGCCGGCCGCCGCCGGGCGGTTGTCCCAGGCAAAACTGAGATCAAGGCGCAGGCACTGACGGATGCCGCGCTCCCAGTCATAGGCACCGATCACGGTGTCGACTTCCAGGCCCTCGATAAACACTCTGTCCAAGCACTTCTCTCCGCAGCACGACAAGGGCGCAATGCGCCGTTAGAATCAGGGCGTCCCCGCCCGGAATAGTTAGCATGTTTTGGTTACTGGCGATCCTCGCCTACCTGCTCGGCTCTCTGTCCTTCGCCATTTTGCTCAGCCGCCTCACGGGAAATCCCGATCCGCGAATGAGTGGCTCGGGCAATGCCGGCGCGACCAACATGCTGCGCCTGGCCGGCAAGAAGCTGGCCATCCTGACCTTGCTCGGCGACCTCTGCAAAGGCCTGCTGCCGGTGCTGATCGCCGGCTACGCCGGGCTGTCGCTCCAACAGCAAGCCTGGGTCGGGCTCTGCGCCGTCCTCGGCCACCTGTTTCCGTTGTACTTCCGCTTTCGCGGCGGCAAAGGCGTCGCCACGGCCGCCGGCATGCTGCTGGGGCTGTATCCCCCCGCTGCCCTGCTGGCCCTGCTGACCTGGCTGCTGACCGTCTACCTCACCCGCACCAGCTCGCTGGCCGCCCTGATCGCCACGCCACTGACCCTGCCGCTGCTGGCCTGGCAGGAACCGGCCGCATTGCTGCCGATGAGCGTGGTGACCGGGCTGATCGTCTGGCGCCATCGCGGCAATTTACGCGACCTTTTCGCAGGGCGCGAACGACATTTCTGATCCTGATCGTGAAGGTGACTCACGCGCCACCTTGCACCGATCCCACTCAAATCGCCGACAACTGCTCCATCGGCCAGCGTGCCTGCACGCTGATCGCCAGGCTTTCCTTCTGTCCGGCCTGCAAGCGCTGGCACCCGGCAAACGCAATCATCGCGCCATTATCGGTGCAGAACTCGGGACGGGCATAGAACACGTCGCCCTTCATCTCACCGAGCATCTTTTCCAACGAAACACGCAGGGCCTTGTTGGCGCTGACGCCCCCGGCGATCACCAGGCGCTTCATGCCCGCCTGCTTCAACGCACGCTTGCATTTGATGGTCAAAGTCTCCACCACCGCCTGCTGGAAGGCCAGCGAGATGTCGCAACGGGTTTGCTCGCCGTCGTCTCCAGTGCTCGCGCACTGCTGCCAGGTATTCAGGGCGAAGGTTTTCAAACCACTGAAACTGAAATCCAGCCCCGGGCGATCGCACATCGGCCGCGGGAAGACGAAGCGCCCCGCCACACCCTGCTCGGCCAGGCGGGCGATTTCCGGACCGCCCGGATAATTGAGCCCCATCATCTTCGCGGTCTTGTCGAAAGCTTCCCCGGCCGCGTCATCCAGGCTTTCCCCCAGCAACGCGTATTGGCCGATGCCATCGACCCGAACCAGCTGCGTGTGCCCGCCGGAGACCAACAAAGCGACGAACGGAAACTCCGGCGGTCGCTCCTCCAGCATCGGCGCCAGTAAATGGCCTTCCATGTGATGCACACCCAGGGCCGGTATATCCCAGGCAAAAGCCAGGGCCTGGGCGCACGAAGCCCCGACCAGCAAGGCCCCGACCAGGCCCGGACCGGCCGTGTAGGCAATTGCGTCGATCTCGGTCGGCGCGCAGTCGGCCTCGGCCAGAACCTGGCGGATCAACGGCAGCATGCGCTTGACGTGATCGCGCGAGGCCAGCTCCGGCACCACGCCACCATAGGCGCGATGCAAGTCGATCTGACTGAACAACGCATCGGCGAGAAGCCCGCGTTCACTGTCATACAGCGCGACGCCGGTTTCGTCGCAGGAGGTTTCTAATCCCAGTACTAGCATGGGTTTGCGCCTTGTAGAGGCTAGATTCGAAGGCGCGCATAATAGTCGTCACTCCAGGCCCCTACCAGCGGTTTTCGATCAGAGGCTTTGCATTCCGCGTCATGAGGGGTTAACATCCGCAACCCTTAAAAACCGACGATCTCCAGTGCGCTTTTGCCTGAGGACGTCGACCCCGGTAATGAATGAAGGTAGCTCTGGATGCCAGCCGTCAAAGTTAAAGAGAACGAACCCTTCGACGTAGCTCTGCGTCGTTTCAAGCGCTCCTGCGAAAAAGCCGGTGTTCTGGCTGAAGTTCGTAGCCGCGAATTTTACGAGAAGCCGACTTCGGAGCGTAAGCGCAAGGCAGCAGCTGCTGTTAAGCGTCACGCCAAGAAAGTTCAGCGCGAACAGCGCCGCGCCGTTCGTCTGTACTAATACACAGACGTTCGTTGCAAGCTTCTGCCAAGCCCGGCCCTCAGCCGGGCTAATGGCATTTGCGGATATCGCTTGATGCTTCACCGTCGAAGCCGCCGATGCGACCCAGACGAACCTGCTTGACCCCGTCAGACCTGGCACTTGCCAGCGGTGCGCGTCTTTCTGACGAGCCTTCCAAGGCTACCGACGAGCACACCCTTTCCGTTCCAGCTATCGAGCACTCTGCGATGATGAGAACGCCATGGCCGGGCTAATTCCCCAAAGCTTTATTGACGACCTTCTCAACCGCACCGACATCGTCGACGTGGTGAGTTCCCGTGTGCAACTGAAAAAAGCCGGCAAGAACTACACCGCCTGCTGCCCGTTCCACAAGGAAAAGACACCATCCTTCAGCGTCAGCCCGGACAAGCAGTTCTACTACTGCTTTGGCTGCGGCGCTGGCGGCAACGCCCTCGGCTTCCTCATGGACCACGACAACCTGGATTTCCCCCAGGCGATCGAGGACCTGGCCAAAGCCGCCGGCATGGAAGTACCCCGCGAGGAAAGCGGACATGCGCGCAAACCGCGCCAGCCGACCGATTCGCCGCTCTACCCGCTCCTGACCGCGGCCGCCGACTTCTATCGCCAGGCCCTGAAAAGCCATCCGGCGCGCAAGGCGGCGGTGGACTACCTCAAGGGCCGCGGCCTGACCGGTGAAATCGCCCGGGATTTCGGCCTGGGCTTTGCCCCGCCGGGCTGGGACAACCTGTTCAAGCACCTGTCCAGCGACACCCTGCAGCAGAAAGCCATGATCGACGCCGGCCTGCTGATCGAGAACGCCGAAACCGGCAAGCGTTATGACCGTTTCCGCGACCGCGTGATGTTCCCCATCCGCGACAGCCGCGGCCGGATCATCGCCTTCGGCGGCCGGGTGCTGGGCGACGACAAGCCGAAATACCTGAACTCCCCGGAAACCCCGGTGTTTCACAAGGGCCAGGAACTCTACGGCCTGTTCGAGGCGCGCAAGAACAACCGCAACCTCGACGAAATCATCGTCGTCGAAGGCTACATGGACGTCATCGCCCTGGCCCAGCAAGGCCTGCGCAATGCCGTCGCGACCCTGGGCACCGCCACCAGCGAAGAACACCTCAAGCGCCTGTTCCGCGTGGTGCCCAACGTATTGTTCTGCTTCGACGGCGACCAGGCCGGCCGCAACGCCGCCTGGCGCGCACTGGAAGCGACCCTGAGCAGCCTGCAGGATGGCCGCCGCGCGCGCTTCCTGTTCCTGCCCGAAGGCGAAGACCCGGACACCCTGATTCGCGCCGAAGGCACCGACGCCTTCCGCGCCCGGATCAACCAGCACGCGCAGCCCCTGGCGGATTACTTCTTCCAGCAACTGACCGAAGAAGCCGATCCACGCTCGCTGGAGGGCAAGGCGCACATGGCCACCCTCGCCGCGCCGTTGATCGACAAGGTGCCGGGCGCCAACCTGCGCACCCTGATGCGCCAGCGCCTCACCCAGATCACCGGCCTGACCCACGAAACCGTCAGCCAACTGGTGCACAGCGCACCGGCCGACGCGCCGCCGGCTTATGACCCCGGTATCGACTATGACGCCATGCCCGACTATTCGGACTATCATGTTCCCCAGCAGGAGGCTTACGCGCCCCAGCAGGAGTGGACGCCGAAAAAGCCCGGTGCGGGCGGCAAGAAGTGGGACAAGAAGCCCTGGGACAAGAACGGCAAGCGCGGCGGCGACCGCGACGAGCCCCGCGGCCCGCGCATCCCGGCCGCCGTCGAGCCGCCGACGCTCACCGCCCTGCGCACCCTGGTCCATCACCCGCAACTGGCCGGCAAGGTCGAGACCGCCGGTCACCTCGCGGACGAAGAAAACACCCATGCACAGCTGCTCGTGGCCTTGCTCGAAGCCGTGCAAAAGAATCCTGGGCTAAGCTCATTTCAACTGATATCGCGTTGGCACGGCACTGACCAGGGTCGATTACTCACCCGTCTGGCGGAAAAGGAGTGGCTGATTGAAGGAGAGAACCTTGAACAACAGTTTTTCGACACCATAACCAGCTTGTCAGCCCGTCAAACCGAGCGAAAGCTGGAACAACTCATCAGGAAGTCGCGACAAGGCGATTTGAGCGCTGAAGACAAAATTCAGCTGCTTGAGCTGCTAAAACGCAATCTTCCTGCATCAAACCCGACCTCAACTGGCGCGTGAGGTCATAGCTCGGGTATAATCCTCGGCTTGTTTTTTGCCCGCCAAGACCTTCAGTGGATAGGGTGTTATGTCCGGAAAAGCGCAACAGCAGTCTCGCCTCAAAGAGTTGATCAGCCGTGGTCGTGAGCAGGGTTACCTGACTTACGCCGAGGTCAACGACCACCTGCCGGAGGATATTTCAGATCCGGAACAGGTGGAAGACATCATCCGCATGATCAACGACATGGGGATCAACGTATTCGAGAGTGCTCCGGATGCGGATGCCCTTTTGTTGGCCGAAGCCGATACCGACGAAGCCGCTGCCGAAGAAGCAGCGGCTGCGTTGGCGGCCGTGGAAACCGACATCGGTCGCACTACTGACCCGGTGCGCATGTACATGCGCGAAATGGGTACGGTAGAGCTGCTCACACGTGAAGGCGAAATCGAAATCGCCAAACGTATCGAGGAAGGCATCCGTGAAGTGATGGGCGCAATCGCGCACTTCCCTGGCACGGTTGATCACATCCTCAGCGAATACGATCGTGTTACCAGCGAAGGCGGTCGGCTGTCCGACGTCCTGAGCGGCTACATCGACCCGGACGACGGCATTGCGCCGCCGGCCGCCGAAGTACCGCCGCCTGTCGACGCCAAGGCCGTTAAAGCCGACGACGACACGGACGACGAAGAAGCCGAAGCCAGCGACGACGAAGAAGAAGCCGAAAGCGGTCCCGATCCGATCATTGCCGCACAGCGCTTCGGCGCCGTGGCCGAGCAAATGGAGATCACCCGCAAGGCCCTGAAAAAGCACGGTCGCAACAACAAGGCGGCGATTGCCGAACTGTTCGCCCTGGCCGAGCTGTTCATGCCGATCAAACTGGTACCGAAGCAATTCGAAGGCCTGGTCGAGCGTGTTCGTGGTGCCCTGGATCGCCTGCGTCAGCAGGAACGCGCCATCATGCAGCTGTGCGTGCGTGATGCCCGCATGCCGCGTGCCGACTTCCTGCGCCAGTTCCCGGGCAACGAAGTCGACGAAAGCTGGACCGATGCACTGGCCAAGGGCAAGAGCAAATACGCCGAAGCCATTGGTCGCGTACAGGCCGATATCGTTCGCTGCCAGCAGAAGCTGACCGCGCTCGAGACCGAAACCGGCCTGACGATTGCCGAGATCAAGGACATCAACCGTCGCATGTCGATCGGCGAGGCCAAGGCCCGCCGCGCGAAGAAAGAGATGGTTGAAGCGAACTTGCGTCTGGTGATCTCCATCGCCAAGAAGTACACCAACCGCGGTTTGCAGTTCCTCGACCTGATCCAGGAAGGCAACATCGGCCTGATGAAGGCCGTGGACAAATTCGAATACCGTCGCGGCTACAAATTCTCGACTTATGCCACCTGGTGGATCCGTCAGGCGATCACTCGCTCGATCGCCGACCAGGCCCGCACCATCCGTATTCCGGTGCACATGATCGAGACGATCAACAAGCTCAACCGCATTTCCCGGCAGATGTTGCAGGAAATGGGTCGCGAACCGACCCCGGAAGAGCTGGGCGAACGCATGGAAATGCCTGAGGACAAGATCCGCAAGGTATTGAAGATCGCTAAAGAGCCGATCTCCATGGAAACCCCGATCGGTGATGACGAAGACTCCCATCTGGGTGACTTCATCGAAGACTCGACCATGCAGTCGCCAATCGATGTCGCTACCGTTGAGAGCCTTAAAGAAGCGACACGCGAAGTACTCTCCGGCCTCACTGCCCGTGAAGCCAAGGTTCTGCGCATGCGTTTCGGCATCGACATGAATACCGACCACACCCTTGAGGAAGTCGGTAAGCAGTTCGACGTTACCCGTGAGCGGATTCGCCAGATCGAAGCCAAGGCGTTGCGCAAGCTGCGCCACCCGACGCGAAGCGAGCATTTGCGCTCCTTCCTCGACGAGTAAGACCAAAACCCCCGGCTCGCCGGGGGTTTTGCTTTCTGCAGTTTCCCTTCTCTCTGCCCGCCGTCCGTGCGCTGCCCGTCTACACTCGAATCATTCCTCCGAGCCATAACGAGACCGTTATGCCCAGACTGTCGGCCCTGCTTCTGTTTTTGCTGCTTACCTGGACCGCTACGGCTGGCGCGTTGAATCTTACCGATGATGAACGTGACTGGCTGAAAGCCCACCCGCAATTGCGCCTGGGTGTGGATGCCTCATGGCCGCCCTTTGAGTTCAGGGGCGAAAATGGCGCTTACCAGGGACTGACGAGCGATTACGCTCACCTGATCGAAAACCGCCTGAACATCACGCTCAACCCCATCGAGCCGGTGAATTGGACCGAGGTGCTGGAACAGGCGAAGGCCGGCCAGATCGACCTGCTGCCCGGCATCATGTCGACCCCGGAACGACAAGCCTATCTGTCCTTTACCCGCCCTTACCTGGATTTTCCGATTGTCATCCTGGCCCATGAAGGCGGCGCCAACCCCCATGACATGAAAGAACTCTATGGCCTGAAAATCGCCGTGGTGGAGAACTACGCACCCCACGAGCTATTGCGCAGCCATCATCCGGACCTCAACCTCGTCCCCATGCCCAATATCAGCTCGGCCCTGCTGGCCCTGGCCACCGATGAGGTCGATGCGGTCATCGGCGATCTCGCCTCCAGTGTCTGGAGCCTGAACCAGCTCAAGCTCGAAGGGCTCTACGTCAGCGGTGAAACGCCCTATCGCTACCAGTTGGCGATGGCCGTGCCCAAGGAACAGAAAGTCCTCGTGGGGATTCTCGACAAGGTTATGGCCGACATGACCGTCGCCGAAAAGGAGACGATCCAGAACCGCTGGGTGGGCAACGTCCTGACCAGTCGCTCCATCTGGGCCGATCTACTGCTTTACGGCTTGCCCTGCGTCCTGCTGCTGATCGCCATACTGGCCGCGGTCATTCGCATCAACCGCCGCCTGAGCTCGGAAATATCCCAGCGCGTGGCCCTCGAGCAGGAACTACGCAGCAGCGAATACCATTACCGCGGCCTGGTGGAGAGCCTGTCGGCCATCGCCTGGGAAGCGCGCATGGACTTCACCTACACCTACGTCTCGCCCCACGCCGAAGCCTTGCTCGGTTATCCGCTGGCCCATTGGCTGATTCCCGGCTTCTGGCGCAGCATCACCCACCCTGCCGACCTGACCCGTGCCCAGGCCTTCTGCGACAAGGAGATCATCGAGGGCCGCGACCACACGCTCGACTACCGGGTGATCAGCGCCGACGGTCGCACGCTCTGGGTCCGCGACCTGGTCAGCCTGATCGAACACGACAGTGAGCCGCTTATCCGTGGCCTGATGATCGACATCAGCGAAACCAAACGGACCGAAGAGGCGTTGCGCCTGTCCGAACAGAAATTCGCCTCGGTCTTCCAGCAATGCCCGGACATCCTGGTGATCGCCCGCCTGTCCGACGGTCACCTGCTGGAAGTCAACACCGCCTTCGAGGAACAGATCGGCATGAGCGCCCGGGAGGTGATCGGGCATACCGCTACCGAGCTCAACATCTGGGGCATCGACGGTGTCGGCTCGGGACTGCTGGAGCGGTTAAGGGGCGGCAGTATCCGTAACCTGGAGATGCCCTTCAGGCGCAGCAATGGCCAAATGTTCACCGGACTGATCTCCGCCGAGCCCTTCGAACTCGACACCACGCCGGCCCTGGTGGTGGTGGTCAGGGACATCAGCCAGCTCAAGCAAACCCAACAACAACTGCAAACCTCCGAAGAAAAGTTCGCCAAGGCCTTCCACGCCTCCCCCGACGGTTTGCTGTTGAGCCGGCAAAGCGACGGCCTGCTGCTGGAAGTCAATGAAGGTTTCAGCCACCTCACCGGCTACAACAGTGCCACCTCGCTGGATCGATCGACCCTGGAACTGGGCATCTGGGTCAACCTGAACGAACGCAAACACATGCTCGAACTGATGCGGCGCGATGGTTTCGTCCGTGATTTCAGCTGCCATATCCGCCGCAACGATGGGCAGATCCGCCTGTGCGAAGTCTCCAGCCGGCCGCTGCCGATCGGCGGAGAGGATTGCATGCTGACCATCGCCCGGGACATCACCGAACGCCACGTCATGCAGGAAAAGCTGCAACAGGCCGCCACCGTCTTCGAAAGCACTGCCGAAGGCGTACTGATCACCGATATCCAGCAACACATCAGTGCGGTCAATCGGGCCTTCAGTGAAATCACCGGCTACAGCGAAACCGAGGCCCTGGGCCACACCCCGCGCCTGCTTGCCTCCGGCCAACATGACAGCGCCTTCTATGCGGCCATGTGGCACCAGTTGACCGCCGAAGGTCATTGGCAGGGCGAGATCTGCAACCGGCGCAAGAACGGCGAGCTCTATCCTAGCTGGCTGACCATCAGTGCCGTGCGTAACCGCGAGAACGTCATCACCCACTTCGTCGCCGTGTTCGCCGACATCTCCAGCCTGAAACATGCCCAAGCGCGCCTGGACTACCAGGCCCACCACGACCCGCTGACCGGCCTGCCCAACCGCACCCTGTTCGAAAGCCGCCTGTTGGCCGCCCTGAACAGCCAGGCCGAAAACGGCGGCCAGGGGGCGGTGCTGTTTCTCGACCTCGACCGTTTCAAACATATCAACGACAGCCTCGGCCATCCGGTTGGCGACCTGTTGCTCAAGGGCATCGCCGTCAGGCTCAAGGAGCAACTGCGCGACGTCGACACCGTGGCCCGACTGGGCGGCGACGAGTTCATCATCCTGCTGCCGGGCCTGCACCAGGCCAGCGACGCCACGCACCTAGCCAACAAGCTGCTGGGTTGCTTCGGCGCGCCGTTCCAGGCGGGTGAACACGAGTTTTTTATCAGTGCCAGCATCGGTACCAGCCTCTATCCCAAGGACGGCAATGACGTCGCCAGCCTGATCAAGAACGCCGATGCGGCGATGTACCGCTCCAAGGCCAAGGGCCGTAACCGGGTCGAAAGCTATACCCGCGACCTCACGGCCCAGGCCAGTGAACGCGTGGCCCTGGAGCACGAACTGCGCCGGGCCATCGAGCGCCAGGAACTGCAACTGCTCTACCAACCCAAGATCAGTCTCCACGGCGGTCAACTGGTGGGGGCCGAGGCCTTGATTCGCTGGCAGCATCCGACCCTGGGCGAGGTACCACCGGAGCATTTCATTCCGCTGGCCGAAGAAAACGGCATGATCCTGCAGATTGGCGACTGGGTGCTGGAGCGCGCCTGCCGGCAGATGCAGCGTTGGAACAGGACCCACGGAGACTTCGGCCCGCTCTCGGTCAACCTCGCCGGCGCGCAGTTGCGCCAACCGAACCTGCTGGCGCGGATCGAACAGTTGCTCAGGGATTACCGGCTAGAGCCCGGCTGCCTGCAGTTGGAGATCACCGAGAACTTCATCATGAGCCAGGCCGAGGAGGCCCTGGAGGTCCTGCATCAACTCAAGCACCTGGGGGTGCAATTGGCCATTGATGACTTCGGCACCGGCTATTCGTCACTGAGCTACCTCAAGCGCCTGCCGCTGGATGTGTTGAAAATTGACCAGTCGTTTGTACGTGGTTTACCGGACGATCCCCATGATGCCGCTATTGTGCGCGCCATCATCGCCTTGGGCCGCAGCATGCAGTTCACGGTGATTGCCGAGGGTGTGGAGAACCAGGCACAGCAGGATTTCCTGGCCGTCGAAGGGTGCGAACAGATCCAGGGTTATATCGTCAGCCTGCCGCTACAGGCCGAAGAATTCGCCGCGACCTTCCTTCATATGAGGCTTTCGGAGTTTTCGGATAGCCCCCGCGAGAAACCATCGCTATAATTCGCGGCCTACTGAGGGCCTATAGCTCAGTTGGTTAGAGCAGAGGACTCATAATCCTTTGGTCCACGGTTCAAGTCCGTGTGGGCCCACCACCTTTGAAAGCCCCGCAATGCGGGGCTTTTGCATTTTTGGCAAAGCGAATTTTCCAGCTCGGAAACTGCCCCCCCCCTGAAAGAATACGGCACGCCGGCCCAAAACAGCCCCCTAGGGGGTCAGTTTTACATTGGCGGTGACACGCAGGACCCCAGATGCAAAATGCAAACGGAACCGGCGGTGCGAGCAAAACCGCGATCTGCCTAGCCGACTAAAGTCGCTCCCCATACACCCTGCAGTTCCCCCGGGTATGGCTTATATTGCCCCGCTTCAACCAAACACGGCCTGTGGCAGCATGTTCGCAGCACTTTAAGGAAAGACCATGTTCAGACGTTTGAGTCAGGCGCTGAGTAATATCAGTGTCAATGCCAAGCTTGCCTTGGGCTTTGGCCTGCTGCTATTGATGACCTTGCTGATCGCACTGACCGGCTGGCACAGCACCGCCAACATGATCGAACGCAGCAACAAGATCAGTGCCATCGGCACCTTGAGTTCCCTGACCAACGATTTGCGCGCCAAACGCCTACGCTACCTGGCTGATCGCAACGAACAGAACAGCGCAGCCGTGTCACTCGTACTGGACCGTATCCAGGAGCATCAGCGGTCCCTGAGTGGCGCACTGAGTATTCCGGCAGACCTGCAACTTATCGAGGAGCAAGGCCGCATCGTCGAGGACTATCGGACCCACTTCAACACGCTTGAGCAAACCTTCAAAGAGCGTGAAGCCTCGCTCGCGAAGTTGGTACAGAGCGCAACGCAAATCACCGACGCGCTCAATGAAGCCACCCAGGATCTCGTTAACGCCCCAGCGGTTGAAGGGCAAGACGAACATCTGCGTCTAAGCCAGTTTCAAGCCACTAGCTTGCTCGCCGTCCATATCCAGCAGGCGCGCATCGTGGTGTACGGTTTCATCTACAGCAATGATCCGAGCAAAGAGCAAGGCGCCCTGGCCAGTATCGACCAGATCACGAGCGAACTGCTCAAGGTTCGCGCCGCCGCCCCTCAACAACAAGGCATCCTGACGCAGGCGGAACACGTGCTGCAACAGTACCGCCAGGATGTGCAGAACTATGCCGCGCAAGTACACACCAGCCTGGAAACGCTCGATCAGATGGCGGCGTTAGGTGTCAGCCTTGAAGACCTTAGCCAGAAGCTCATAGACAACCAGAGCCAGACACGGGATAGCGAGGCAGGAAGTGCCCGTCAATTGCTGACGATCAGCACACTGCTGGCATTGGCGCTGGGCATCCTCGCGGCCTGGTTTATCACCGGGCAGATCGTCCATCCGCTGCTGGAAACCCTGAAAGTCGCGGAGCGTATCGCGGGCGGGGATCTCAGCCACGACATCAAGACCGCGCGACGTGACGAGCTGGGCCAATTGCAGCGCAGCATGCAATACATGACGGTGAGCCTGCGCAAGCTGATCGAAGGCATCAGCCTGGGCGTCACCCAGATTGCCAGCGCGGCGGAAGAGTTGTCCGCTGTTACCGAGCAGACCAGCGCGAATGTGAACAGCCAAAGAGTCGAGACGGATCAGGTCGCGACCGCCATGAACGAAATGGCCGCCACCGTACAAGAAGTGGCACGCAATACCGAAGAAGCTTCAAACGCCGCCGCCGCCGCGGATACAGAAGCGCGCGCCGGTGAAAAAGTGGTCGGTGAAGCGATCGATCAAATCGAATTACTGGCCATCGAAGTCGGCAACTCCACCGAAGCGATGAACCTTCTGGAGTTGGAAAGCGAAAAAATCGGCGGCGTGCTCGACGTGATCAAAGCAGTGGCTGAACAAACCAACCTGCTGGCACTCAATGCGGCCATTGAAGCCGCGCGAGCCGGTGAGGCCGGACGCGGCTTTGCGGTCGTAGCCGACGAAGTCCGAAGCCTGGCCCAGCGCACGCAAAAATCCACCGAAGAAATCGAAGGGCTGATCGCCGGCCTGCAAAGCGGTACCCAGAAAGTCTCGGCGGTCATGGAAAGCAGTCGTGTCCTGACGGACAACAGCGTCGAATTGACCCGTCGCGCCGTGACATCGCTGGAAAGCATCACCCGCACGGTGTCGACGATCCAATCGATGAACCAGCAGATTTCCTCCTCTGCCGAGGAGCAGAGCGCCGTGGCCGAAGAGATCCATCGCAGCTTGCTCAACGTGCGCGACATCTCCGAGCAAACCGCGAGTGCCAGCGAGGAAACAGCTGCGTCCAGCGTCGAACTGGCAAGATTGGGCCACGAGTTGCAGGAAATGGTCAGCCAATTCCGCATTTGAGAACACGTGAAAAACACATTCAGACGATTGGCGTCAATGTGCGGATTGAGCACGACCGTAGCCAGCGTCTTCTTGAGTTGCTGGCGCACGGTATTCCCGCTGGTTGTGCCACTCCTTTAACGCCCGCGCATCGAATTCAGGGCTATAGCTCCTCCAGTGAAACCTTCACTTGCTGGGGAGCTGCCAATCGCTCGCGCACCGTGGCGAGCAAAGCTTCATCTTCCTCAGTCATCAGAATCGGCTTGAACGGCAGTTGGCCGCGCTCGGCCACGTACTGCAAGGCTTGACGCATCAGCTCGGAAGGCGTGACACCAAGTTTTTCCAGCTCATGGTAAGCACGTGCTTTGAGGTCGTCGTCAATGCGGACGTTGATGAATGCCATGGGATGCTCCTCACTGTAATGACACTTGCCATTGCAGTGAGGTAAAAGGGCCCTTTTTTACAAACCCGTAAGATGTCCGTTCAGCCTGCGGATCAGAAACCCAATCGCAGCATGCGTCACTTCAATCAAATGGTTGGTCATCTAATGTGGGTGATGCGCGATGAGCTGAAGACGATCCCTCAAGCAGAGCATCCACCACAGCACGCGCCATTTCTACCGAGTGGAGCATGCCCCAGAACAGAGACCGCTCTACTGGATTCGTGTGCAAACTGATTTCGTCACCGTTCAGTTCGGCGGCTTCGAGCAATTTCGAGACGTAGATCAGCGCCTCCTGAGCATTGACGCCTGGTTGGATGGCAAAAATCGAGGGTTTGAGAGGGTCCGTATGATCGATGGTTTTGGATACGGTCAAAGCGAGGGTATCAAGCAAACGGGCTGTATGAAGCGAAGCCGATTTTACTGAACCGTTGGAGCCATCGACAATGCCATGGAGAGCACTTCCGTCATCTGGTTTGGAATCTTTGGACTCCGCGGGCGGATCGGGGGTAATTTTCTTGACCACGAGTAAAACTCCTTCCGAATTACTTGGAGGAGTTCGCCAATTTTCTCTTGTCCAGTGAAAAGGTGGCGAACTGTACGCGGGTGGACAAACCGGGGGATTAGGACCCGGCACACACAAAGTGTCCCACGCACAGCCCGCCATAACGCAGGCACAACGATACCGCTCTCACGGCATTGTGCGATTAATCCTAAATAAACCACGGGTGTCCAGTCCGCATCGCTGATTTTGCAGCGATGGTCAAAATGTAGTTTCAGTACTTGGTTGGAGCAACTTGAAAAACGTGTGCAAATGTATGCTCTTCAAGGATCAGTCGAACACTCCCTCGATTTCATCCAGCGTGGGCATTACCGCCGGCACCACGGCGAACTCACAGTCCAAAGCACCCAGGGCTCGCGCATAGGCGACCATACCCACTGACAGATCACCCTTCTCGATGGCGATGACCTTCTGTCGGGTGATGCCAGCCAAGGTAGCGAGTCGGGCTTGAGTCAACCCGCGACTCAGACGACGCTGCCGGACCTGCTCGCCAAGACGCGTTGTGATAAGGGCATAATCCATGTTCTGTATACGCGACAAACTATATTAAATGTAACGTATACCGAACCTCTGAAAAATCAAAGCAGTTATGCAGCTCAACCCAAGTGCAGCCTGCAAGCGTCTCCCAGCTAGACGATGAGCCGAATAAATCGCACAATCGGCTCACAAAATGAGCCGAATAAGCCTTTTATTCGGCTCACGCTCATGCGGAGTCCTCTATGAACGATCTGCCTCACTGGATCTGGCAACAGCCCGACTGGCCTCATTTCACCTGGCAGGAAAAGGCCCTGACGCCGCTGCTGCTGGAATGCGGACACGCCCAGGGACGCTTGCTCGGCATGGCCGCTGCCATCGGCGAGGACAGCAATGCGCAGAACGAACTGGATGCCTTGCTGCAAAACATCATCACATCATCGGCCATCGAAGGAGAGCCGTTGAATGTCGGCTCTGTCAGGTCCTCACTGGCAAGACGCCTCGGACTGAGCGCCGACCAATCCGCCAGCCCACGTAGCGAGGGCCTGGCGGAACTGCTGCTGGACGCAACGCAACACCACCAATCGCCGTTGAGCCTTGAGCGCCTGCTGTATTGGCACTCGCTGCTGTTCCAGGCCGATGAAAGCCCTCTGGCGCCGAAAATCCGTATCGGTATGCTGCGCGGCAACGAGCCGATACAGGTGGTCTCCGGACGTCTGGATCGACCTGTCGTGCATTTCGAGGCACCACCGCGGGCCGGGCTCGACGAAGAGCTGATGGCGTTTATCCACTGGTTCAACGCCAGTCAGGCAGATACGGCACTCGACCCACTATTGCGTGCCGGAGTCGCGCATTTCTGGTTCGTGACCTTGCATCCATTCGATGATGGCAATGGTCGCCTGACCCGTACCCTCACTGATCTGGCACTGGCCCAGGGCGAACAACAGGCGATTCGGTTCTATGCGATGTCCGCGAGCATTCTCGAAGACCGGAAGGGCTATTACGAAATACTCGAGTCCAGCCAAAAGGACTCGCTGGATATCACCCCTTGGCTGCAATGGTTCCTGAAAACCCTGCTGCGCAGCCTGGAGCAGGCCCAGGCCAACATCAATCGGGTACTGGTCAAGGCACGGTATTGGCAACAACATCGCCATCTTCAACTCTCGCCAGAGCAACTCAAAGTTATCAACAGGCTGCTCGATGGCGGTGAGAGAGGTTTCGAGGGTGGTATCAATGCCGCGCAATACCAGGCAGTCACCAAAGTCAGTAAGGCGACCGCGACCCGCCATCTGGCGGATCTTCTGGAGAAAGGTTGCCTCTACCGACTTCCCGGGGGCGGACGCAGTACCCGCTATCAGATTCCCAGCTTGCGCGGCGCTCCCACCTGATTCAACCGGCGAAGTTATCGATCTTGACCTGTCCCTCGGGAAAGGTTGCGATGATCTCCAATTCACCACCCATGGCACGGATGTAATTGCGCAACGTGCTGATGTACATGTCCGTGCGCCGCTCCATCTTGGAAACGGCGGCTTGATTGATGTGCAATGCCTTGGCCAAGGCATCCTGACTTAGCTGTTGCGCCTGACGAAGCTCATGTAACGGCATTTCAGCACGCAGTTGTTGGTACATGGCATCGACACGCACGCGCGATTCAGGCGAGCGCCGTGCCACCAAATCGGCGAATTTCTTAGCCATTGTCAAAACCCTCTTTTCTCAAGGTATCCAGATGCTCGTCGTACAGGCGTTCGGCCTTGGGGATGTTTTCTTCGTACCAGCGGTCCTGACCCGTCTTGTCGCCCCCCAATAGCAAAATGGCACAACGACGCGGGTCGAATACGTACAACACGCGATAAGGCCTTCCCCCATGCTGTATTCGCAACTCGCGCAAATGCCCATAACGTGAGCCTTTGATGTGGCTGCTGTGAGGGAAACCCAGGTGTGGACCGAGGTCGCCCAGCAACATGACCGTCACCTCGACAGAATCTTGCTCGGATTCAGTCAAGCGATCCCACCAACACTCAAATTCATTGGTGTATTCAATTTCCCAGTTCGCGCTCAAAGTATGCCATCCAAGGAATATAACCCCCAAGGAATTTTTCATGGTTTTTGACCCGAGGCAATAGAGGCAAACAATGAGAAACAATAAGGCCAGAGCCGGGCCCCATCTTGACGTCCTCTCCCAGCTCCTCGTCGTGCGAGCGATCAGTCCGCCCTATTCATAGGGCGCTCCAACCTGAGCACCACTCGCACGAGCGCTTCGAATCCCGCCCATGCATCCGAATCTGTAACATGTGAGGTCTTCAACCCCCTTCACCGGAGCCCGACCTTGTCCGACACCCGCCCTCCCGCCCTCGATGAAATCGACCGTCAGTTGATTTCCGCGCTACAGATCAATGCCCGTGAAAGCGTGGCGATGCTGGCTCGGCAGTTGGGGATCGCGCGCACCACGGTCACCTCGCGGCTGGCACGTCTGGAAAAGGCCAAGGTCATTACCGGTTATGGCGTGCGACTGGGTCAGCGGGTGGTCGATGGTGGTTTGCAGGCCTATGTCGGGATCACGGTCCAGCCGCGCTCGGGCAAGGATGTGGTGCGGCGGCTCAGTGCCATGGCGCAGATCCAGCAGCTCTGTGCTGTAAGCGGCGAGTTTGACTATGTGGCCTGGCTGCGCAGCGATTCGCCGGAACAGCTGGACCAGTTGCTCGACCAGATCGGCAGCGTTGAAGGGGTGGAGAAAACCACTACCTCGATCATTCTCAGTAGCAAGGTGGATCGGGGGCAGCCGGTTTAACCCCGCAAATTTGCTGGCTGAATGCAGTATCTGTAGGAGCGGCCAGTCGACGCTCGATTGCCCGCGAAGCTTTTAGCGCCCTCAAGGTCCTCTTCGCGGGCAAGCCCTGCTCCTACAGGTACGCATCGCTTCGAACAAATAGTTCGTCATAAAGCATCATACAAGATCAAAACGACGACACTTTGCGTCTTATTAACGCACTCCCCGCTCCCTACAATGGCCTCAGTCTTTTCCTATCTATACTCCAGCCGGACACACCGCCCGGCCCGAGTCGCCAGCAAGGTCAGCCATGAACAAGAACAATCGCCATCCTGCCGACGGTAAAAAACCCATCACCATCTTCGGCCCGGACTTCCCGTTCGCCTTCGATGACTGGATCGAGCACCCAGCCGGACTGGGCAGCATCCCGTCGGAAAACCACGGGGCGGAAGTGGCGATTGTCGGTGCCGGGATCGCCGGGCTGGTGGCCGCTTACGAACTGATGAAACTGGGCCTCAAGCCGGTCGTCTACGAAGCCTCGAAAATGGGCGGACGCCTGCGCTCCCAGGCCTTTGAAGGCGCCGAAGGCATCATCGCCGAACTCGGCGGCATGCGTTTCCCGGTCTCGTCCACGGCGTTCTACCACTACGTGGACAAGCTCGGCCTCGAGACCAAACCCTTCCCCAACCCGCTGACCCCGGCCTCCGGCAGCACGGTGATCGACCTCGAAGGCGAAACCTACTACGCCGAGAAACTCGCCGACCTGCCCGCCATGTTCCAGGAAGTCGCCGACGCCTGGGCCGACGCCCTGGAAGACGGTTCGCGCTTCGGCGATATCCAGCAGGCCATTCGCGACCGCGATGTGCCGCGCCTGAAAGAACTGTGGAACACCCTGGTCCCACTGTGGGACGACCGCACCTTCTACGACTTCGTCGCCACCTCCAAGGCCTTCGCCAAGCTGTCGTTCCAGCACCGCGAAGTGTTCGGCCAGGTCGGTTTCGGCACCGGCGGCTGGGACTCGGACTTCCCCAACTCGATGCTGGAAATCTTCCGCGTGGTGATGACCAACTGCGACGATCACCAGCACCTGGTAGTCGGCGGTGTGGAGCAAGTCCCCCTGGGCATCTGGCGCCATGTGCCGCAACGCTGCGCCCATTGGCCGGCCGGCACCAGCCTGAGCAGCCTGCACCACGGAGCGCCACGTACCGGCGTCAAACGTATTACCCGCGATGCCGACGGTCAGTTCGCGGTCACCGACAACTGGGGCGATACCCGTCAGTACGCCGCCGTCCTCGTCACCTGCCAGAGCTGGCTGCTGACCACCCAGATCGAATGCGAGGAGTCGCTGTTCTCCCAGAAGATGTGGATGGCCCTCGATCGCACACGCTACATGCAGTCCTCGAAGACCTTTGTCATGGTCGACCGGCCGTTCTGGAAGGACAAGGATCCGCAAACCGGTCGTGACCTGATGAGTATGACCCTCACCGATCGCCTGACCCGTGGCACTTACCTGTTCGACAACGGTGACGACAAGCCCGGCGTGATCTGCCTGTCGTACTCGTGGATGAGCGACGCCCTGAAAATGCTCCCGCAACCCATCGAAAAACGGGTGAAGCTGGCCCTGGACGCGCTGAAGAAGATCTACCCGAAAGTGGATATCGCCGCGCGCATCATCGGCGATCCGATTACCGTGTCCTGGGAAGCCGACCCGCATTTCCTCGGTGCCTTCAAAGGCGCCCTGCCCGGCCACTACCGCTACAACCAGCGGATGTACGCGCACTTCATGCAGGCCGATATGCCCGCCGAACACCGCGGCATCTTCATTGCCGGTGACGATGTGTCCTGGACGCCGGCCTGGGTCGAAGGAGCGGTACAGACTTCGCTCAACGCCGTGTGGGGCATCATGAACCACTTCGGTGGACGCACCCACGCCGAGAACCCGGGACCGGGCGATGTCTTCAAGGACATCGGCCCGATTGCCCTGGCCGACTGAAAGGAACGCGCCTGTGCAGATCGCTCTCTATCAATGCCCGCCGCAACCGCTGGATGTCGCGGGCAACCTGCAACGCTTGCAGCGCCTGACCGTCGAGGCCCGTGGCGTGGATATGCTGGTGCTCCCGGAAATGTTCCTGACCGGCTACAACATCGGTGCCGAAGCGGTGGGTGCCCTGGCCGAAGCTAGCGATGGCACCAGCGCACAGCATATTGCCGCCCTCGCCCGGGCGGCGAACATGGCCATTGTCTACGGCTACCCGGAGCGTGCCGAGGACGGCCAGATCTACAACGCGGTGCAGTTGATCGACGCCCAGGGCCAGAGCCTGTGCAACTACCGCAAGACCCACCTCTACGGCGACCTGGATCATTCGATGTTCAGCGCCGGGCCCGACCACTTCCCGGTGGTGGAACTCGGCGGCTGGAAACTCGGACTGTTGATCTGCTACGACGTCGAGTTCCCGGAAAACGCCCGGCGCCTGGCCTTGAGCGGCGCCGAGGTGATTCTGGTGCCCACCGCCAATATGGTGCCGTTCGACTTCGTCGCCGATGTCACCATCCGCGCCCGGGCCTTCGAGAACCAGTGTTTTGTGGCGTACGCCAACTACTGCGGGAACGAGGGCGATATCCAGTACTGCGGCCAGAGCAGCATCGCCGCACCGGACGGCAGCCGCCTGGCCCGCGCCGGCCTGGATGAAACCCTTATCGTCGCCACCCTGGACCGTTCGCTGATGCAAGCCTCACGGGCCAGCAACCGCTATCTGCTGGACCGCCGTCCGGAGCTCTATACGGACCTGAGCCAGGACTGAGCGAGCGTTATCCGCTAAAATGGGCGTTCCTCTTCCAAGGAAACGCCCATGTCCCTGCCAACCGCTCCCGACTCCGAAGGTCCGGTGTCCTCGAACGAATCCGGGGAGCCAGCACAAACACCGCCGCCCGTAGCGCCCTCAGAACCTGCCGATCGCGCCGGTTTGATTCGCGGACAAACCAGCGCCCACCGTGGGCTGCGCACCTTTGCCCAGGACCGCTCACGCAATCGGCGCGAACGTTAGGCCAATATCTGCAAGCCGTATTTCTGCACGATGCTCAATAATTTGAGCGCCATGCCGCTGGGTTGCTTGTCGCCCGCCTCCCACTGCTTCACGGTCGAGGCACTGGTGTTCAGGTAACGGGCAAAAACCGGCTGACTGACGTGGTTATGCTCACGCAGCTGCTTGATCTGTTCCGGCGCGATTTCATCCGGGACCTGCGCCAGGCAGGACTCATCGAACTCACGCATGGTCGCCTTGCTGATCGCCCCAATGGCCTGCAACGCGCTGGCCGATTCATGAATCGATTCCAGTGCCTCGCTTTTAAATGTCTTGGTCATGACCTATCTCCACAAACTCTTTCATTTCCACTAGCTGTTGGACCTGCTGTTCGCTGAGTCCCTCATAGGCTTTGGCCAGCGCCTTGAAGGCACTGAGCTCCTGTGCCGTGATATTGCTCTGATCGCTTTTGGCGAACAGAAACTGGAAGACCCAGTAACAACGCCCCCTCGCCAATACAATGGAGCGATGACGGTTCTCGTTGAGCCGCTTCTTCCAGACACCGCCGCCCAGATTGTCCGCCTGACCACTAATGGCTTCCCTCATAGCCGCGACTAGCGCTGCATCGGTGATCAGTGCCTTTCTCGCATCGACGCTGAAGCGCCGAGTTTTGAAAAACCTATATGGCATGGAAATCCTTCTCCAAAAAACATACCACTCAGTGGTATATAAATTCAAGTCCGTCACACACCTCGTTGGTCGGACTCCTGAAGGAGCGTCCTTGTGTAAACAGTGCGCCCTGAACGCCGCCCACAAAAAAACACCCCGTGCCAAAAGAGTCAGGCACAGGGCGACGCGTTATACCGCGAGACGGTTCTTGAATTCGTTGGGGAAAAGGCGCCAGTCAATATCAGACGGCAATGCCCTTGCGGCACTGGACCTGGGCGGTCCGCACTCGGGAAAAGGCGCGGGCCAGGCGCAACAGCATCTCGTCGATGTCGCCCTTGCTGACGTTAAGTGCCGGTGAAAAACGCAGGCAATCGGCTTTCGGCGCATCCAGCAGCAGCCCTTCCTGCAGTGCCGCCTTGAGCAGCGCATCCGCCGAATCATCCCCCAGGGTCAGGCCCCAGAGCAGGCCCGTACCGCGCAACTCTCCCTGTGCATAACGTTGGGCCAGGCGCGTCAGCCCATCACGCAGGTACTGCCCGGTTTCGCGGACCCGTGTGAGAAAATCACCCGAGAGCAGCGTCTCCAGCACCGCCAGCCCGGCACTGCACATCATCGCATTGCCATGGTGACTGCCACCGATTTCGCCGGGTGCGAAGCAGCACGCCTTGCCCCGCGCCAACAGGGCGGCCAGCGGCACGCCACCGCCCAGGCCCTTGCCCAGGGTGACGACGTCCGCCGTCACGCCATACTGCTGTTCGACCAGCAAGGTGCCACAGCGCCCCATGCCGGTCTGCACTTCATCCAGGATCAGCAGGATGCCCAACTCACGGCATAGCCGTTCGACCCCCTTGAGGTAGTGCCCGGTCGCCGGAATCACCCCGGCGGCACTCTGGATCGGTTCCAGCATGATCGCGACGGTCTTGGCATCCACGGCGGCATGCAAGGCCGGCAAGTCATTGAATGGCACCTGGCTGAAGCCCGGCAGTTGCGGCTCGAATCGATTGTCAAAAGCCTCCGACGCGGCCATGGCGCCGAAACCACTACCGTGACAGGCGTTGCTCACCGAGATGATCCGAGACGCACCACCGCGATTTAGTTGCCCCCACTTGCGTGCCAGCTTGATCGCGCCGTCGCAGGCTTCGGAGCCGCTATTGAAAAAATGCACCTGGTCGCAGCTGGTGCTCTCGCACAGTCGCTGGGCCAGATTCAGTTGCCCTTGGTTATGAAACCCCGCCCCGACATTGATCAACCCGTAGGCCTGGTCGGACAAAGCCCGGGCCAGAACACCGGGGCTGTGACCGAGACTGTTGCTCCCACCACCCTGGCTGAAATCCAGATAAGCCTGGCCCTGCGTATCCCATACCGAGGATCCCTGGCCACGAACGAACACCGGGGCGAGACGCGCGACAGTCGGCATCAGGCATTCATGGCTGACACTGTCTTGCCGGGAAACTTGCCGGTACTCGGCCGTCAGGTCATCGAGACTCGGCGGCGTACGACGTAAGCTGAACAGGTTCATGCGCGCAGACCTTCCAGCGGCAGGCCGAGCAACCGCGCCGACCAGTCTTCCACTCGCCCGCTGCGCAGGCGCTTGATGGCCGTGTCGCGCCAGCGCGAAGACAGCGCAGGACAATCCACCAGCATCTTCAAGCCCGCCTGCTCCAAGGGCTCCTGGAAGAAGGCCTGCAGCGCCCAGGCCACGGTCAGGTCGGGATAGCTGCGCTGAATCAGTTCGAACGGTTGGTCGGCGCTGACAAAGCCCGACTTGAGCACCCGGTAGAACCAACCGCAGCGCCCTGTGTCCTGGGCCTCTTGCGGCAGGTCCGGCAAGGTTCCGAGACGACTCAGGCGATAACAGGCCGAGCGCGGCTGGCTGACCTGCAACAACGCACCGCCCCAGCGAAACAGATCGCCCAGGCAGACCTGCTCCTCGGTCAGGCCCCGCGTCGACACGTTCTCGCCAAAGGCCGGTGCCGCCCAATCGAGCTGTGGATAACGTTGCCGCCAGTAGGCGTAATGCTCGGCGGGATAGTGATGCAGCGCCCGCTCGGGCCCGGTATGGAAGCGCGGATCGCCGTGCTCGTCGCTGCCCAGGCCCTGTGGCCACAACCAGAGCCGGTTGGCAACCCGGTGTTTATCCGTATCGCCGAGCAAACCCTGTCCGAGATTTTTTGCCTTGCCTATGTAAACACCGTCCACGCAAACAGTATTCATCGCGTTCTATGGCCCTGTAAGCCTTGTGATTGGGGTTAGACTAGGCTTCCCCGGCACTCGCGGCCATTTCGTTTTTCGAGCATTTTCGATAAGTACAGCTTATGGATTTCAAGCAACTGCGTTATTTCGTCGCGGTGTATGAAGAAGGCCATGTCGGCCGGGCCGCCGAACGCCTGTCGATCTCGCAACCGGCCCTGTCGCAGCAGATCCGCCAGCTCGAACACAACCTCGATGTGGGCCTGTTCGAACGCAGCAGCAAGCGCCTGCTGCCGACCCTCGCCGCCCATACGCTCTACAACCACGCACTACCGCTGCTCGATGGTCTGCAACGGGCTCGGGACGACCTGCGCAACTTCCAGGGCCAGGCCCTGCGCACCCTGGCCATCGGCGTGCTGCAGACCGTGCACACCAGCCTGGTGCCGCAGATGCTGGAACGGGTGCGCAAGGCCCAACCGCACCTGGTGGTGCAGATCTACGAATTGACCGGCATGGAGATCGAGCGACGCCTGCTCAATGGTTCGCTGGATATCGGCATCAGCTATCTGCCGCCGCGCCAACCTGGCTTGCATGGGGTGCTGTTGTACGAAGATGAGCTGCAACTGGTGATCCCGAGCGATCATCCACTGCGCGAATTCAAGAAGGTCTCCTTGAGCCAGGCCGCCGAACTGCCGATGTTGCTGCTCGGTGAGGAATTCCAGATCCGCCAGATCTGGCAGGGGCAACTGGCCAATCTGGGGCGACGCCCTCAGGTCCAGGCCGAGCTGAACAATATGGCCGGCATCCTCGACAGCCTGCCACACACACGATTGGCAACGGTGCTGCCGGGCCGCTCACGGCATGAGCATGACGACGACCTGCTGCTGTGGAAGCCGCTGACCGAACCGCGGGTTGCCTTGAAAGTCGGGCTGGTATGTCGCGATGTGCAGCGCCAGCAGGCAACACTGGAGTTGTTGCGCAACTTGCTCGAAGACGTGATGGTGACGAACCGCCCGGGCGGGCATCCGCCGCCAGTACGAGAAGGGCTGAACTGACCGCTACTTTTTCGCGGGCAAAAGAAAACCCCGCCTAAGCGGGGTTTTGCAGACTGTTTCCCTGACATCCCTTTCACTCCGCCGTCCTGGCAGAATCCTACGTGTCCCTGTTGTTGCTTTTGAGCTTCCTGCTCGACGTCCTTGTTGCAAAGATTATCGCTGGATCCAATTTGGCGATAGGGGCAAAAAGCAGCGCGTTATGTAAGTAAATGCTTACATAGCATCCGAAGAATCAAAATTGCTCGGCATCCAGTAGGAACAACGACTCGCTCCCGGCTTTCACCGAGGCTGTCAGCGAGTGAATACGCGGCAACAGACGTGCGAAATAGAACCGCGCGGTGCCCATTTTGCTCGCGTAGAACGTCTCCTGACTCTCCTTGCCCAACACCGCCTTGGCCATCAGTGCCCACATGTAGGCATAGGTGGTGTAACCGAAGGCTTGCAGGTATTCGACAGATGCCGCACCGATCTCGTCCGGATTGGTCTTGGCGCGCTCCAGGACCCAGGCCGTCAGGTCATCGAGGTTATCCAGCGCGGCGCCCAGCGGCTGGGTGAACTCGGCCAGCCCGGCGTCGGCGGTCTGGATGAAATGGCGAATCTCTTCGGCGAACAACTTGTAATAGGCGCCGCCGTTGCCGACGATCTTGCGCCCCACCAGGTCCAGGGCCTGGATGCCGTTGGTGCCTTCGTAGATCTGGGTAATGCGCACATCGCGCACCAACTGCTCCTGTCCCCACTCGCGGATATAGCCGTGGCCGCCGAACACCTGCTGGCCGTGCACGGTGGTTTCCAGGCCGAGGTCGGTGAGGAAGGCCTTGGCCACTGGGGTCAGCAAGGCCACCAGGCCATCCGCGCGCTCGCGGGTGGTAGCGTCTTCGCTGAACTTGGCGGTGTCCAACTGCATCGCCACATAGGTGGAAAATGCCCGGCCACCTTCGTTCGAGGCTTTCATGGTCAACAGCATGCGCCGTACATCGGGGTGCACGATGATAGGATCGGCCACCTTGTCCTTGGCCTTTGGCCCGGTCGGCGAACGGCTTTGCAGGCGATCACGGGCGTACTCGACCGCGTTCTGGTACGAGCGCTCGCCCGATGCCAGGCCCTGGATGCCCACCCCCAGGCGCTCGTAGTTCATCATGGTGAACATCGCCGCGAGGCCCTTGTTCGGCTCGCCGATCAGGTAACCCACGGCTTCGTCGAAGTTCATCACGCAGGTCGCGGACGCCTGGATGCCCATCTTGTGTTCGATGGAACCACAGCTCACCGGGTTGCGGGCGCCGAGGCTGCCGTCGGCATTGACCATGAACTTCGGTACCAGGAACAGCGAGATGCCCTTGGGACCGGCCGGGGCGTCCGGCAGCTTGGCCAGCACCAGGTGAATGATGTTCTCGGTCAGGTCGTGTTCGCCGCCGGTGATAAAGATCTTGGTGCCGCTGACCTTGTAGGAGCCGTCCGCCTGGGGCTCGGCCTTGGTGCGAATAATCCCCAGGTCAGTGCCGGCATGGGGTTCGGTCAGGCACATGGAGCCGGCCCAGACACCCGAATACATGTTCGGCAGGTAAGTGGCTTTCAGCTCTTCGCTGGCGTGGGTG
Organism: Pseudomonas sp. MWU12-2319; assembly: GCF_023242525.1. NCBI lineage: Bacteria > Pseudomonadati > Pseudomonadota > Gammaproteobacteria > Pseudomonadales > Pseudomonadaceae > Pseudomonas > Pseudomonas sp. MWU12-2319. The sequence continues at coordinate 124,447 of NZ_JALJES010000015.1, read as the reverse complement.
TTGATCGAGACACAGGCACCGGCCGTCAGCATCGGGTACAGGCCAAAGGCGAGGCTGGAGGAGTTGATCATTTCTTCGACCTGGGCCGACACCGCCTTGGGCATGCCCATGCCACCGAAGGCCGGATCACCGCCGACGCCGACCCAACCGCCTTCGGCGTAGGTCTGATAGGCCTGGGGGAAACCGGCGGGCGTGAACACCGCGCCGTTGTCCCAGCGGCAGCCTTCCTCATCGCCGCCACGGCTCAGGGGCGCGATGCTCTTGGTGGTGACCTTGCCGGCCTCTTCGAGAATCGCTTCGACGGTTTCGGCGTCGACGGTCTCGGCCAGGGCAGGTAGTTGAGCCCAGAGTTTCGCGACCTCGAACACTTCATTGAGGACGAAGCGCATATCGCGCAGGGGCGCTTTGTAGTCAGCCATGGCAAACCTCGCAGGATCTAAACGACGGGCCCCGGATGGGGCCGATTTTCTATGGCTCGAGTTTACCCTAACAACTTTTACGACACATAGGGTCTATGTGTGACTTTTTTGTTATTTTTAGTCACGTACATATCCGAGGCATGAGGTGTCTGTTCTGACGCCTTCGCGGGCAAGCCCTGCTCCTACAGTTTTTCGGTGGGCACGATATCTACGTCCGGCACAAAACCTGTATTTCGGCGACCACAATATCTGCGCCCGGCACAAAACCTGTATTTCGGTGGGCACCATATCTGCGCGCAACACAAAACCTGTAGGAGCAGGGCTTGCCCGCGAAGAGGCCCTCAAGAGCACCCACACTCCTTCGGGCCCACTCGAAAGCAGCTACAACGCAAACAACTCCGCCGGCAAACGCATCAGGCACTCACTCCCCGCCTCCACCGCCGCCCGATGTGCGGTCGTGCGCGGCAACAGGCGCTTGAAGTAGAACTCGCAAGTCGCCAGCTTGCCCTGGCAATACTCGGCATCGCCGCTCCCCTCATCCAACTGGGCCTGGGCCACCAGCGCCATGCGCAGCCAGAGGTAAGCAAGAATGATGTAGCCGCTGTACATCAGATAATCCAACGCCGCCGCACCCACTTCATCCGGGTTCTTCATCGCCGCCATCCCGACCTGAGTCGTCAGCTCACCCCACTGCTGGTTCAACCCCCCCAGCTGCGCCACGTACCCCTTGAGCTGCGGATGCCCGGCATTCGCCAGACAGAACCGGTGCACGATCCTGGTAAAGCCGCGCAGCAACTTACCCTGGCTGCCAAGCACCTTGCGCCCCAGCAGATCCAGCGCCTGAATCCCGTTGGTACCCTCATAGATCGGCGCAATCCGACAATCACGAACCAACTGCTCCATGCCCCACTCACGAATAAAGCCGTGGCCACCAAACACCTGCATCCCATGGTTGGTCACCTCAAGACCGGTCTCGGTCATAAAGGCCTTGCAGATCGGGGTCAGGAAGGCCAGCAGGTCCTCGGCCTCCTGGCGCTGAGTCGCATCGCTACCCAGATGGGCAACATCCAGCCACTGTGCGGTGAAGTAGGTCAGCGCCCGGTTGCCTTCGTTGAAAGCCTTCATGGTCAGCAGCATGCGCCGCACATCGGGATGGACGATGATCGGATCGGCCACCTTGTCCGGCGCCTTGGGACCGGTGAGCGAACGCATCTGCAGACGGTCGTTGGCGTACCGGACCGCGCCCTGGAAACTGCTCTCGCCCAGGCACAGGCCCTGCATCCCGGTGCCGAGCCGGGCATGGTTCATCATGGTGAACATGCAGTTCAGGCCCTTGTTGGCCTCGCCGATCAGATAGCCCTTGGCATCATCGAAGTTCAGCACGCAAGTCGCGGAAGCCTTGATCCCCATCTTGTGCTCGATGGAGCCGCATTGCACACCATTGCGCTCGCCCGCATCACCGGCGGCATTGACCAGGAACTTGGGCACGATAAACAGGGAAATGCCCTTGGTCCCCGCCGGCGCGTCCGGCAATTTGGCCAGCACCAGATGCACGATGTTCTCGCTCATATCGTGCTCGCCGGCGGAGATGAAGATCTTGCTGCCGCTGATGGCATAACTGCCGTCGGCCTGGGGCACGGCACGGGTCTTGATAAGCCCCAGGTCAGTGCCGCAATGGGCCTCGGTCAGGCACATGGTGCCGGTCCAGCGACCCTCGGTCAGTTTGCTCAGGTAGGTGTTTTTCTGTTCCTCGGTGCCGTGGGCATGGATCGCCGACATGGCGCCGTGGGTCAGGCCCGGGTACATGCCCCAGGAAGTATTGCTGGAGCCGATCATCTCGCTGATCACCAGCCCCAGGGACAGCGGCAGGCCTTGCCCGCCATAGGCCGGGTCCGCCGCCAGGCCATGCCAGCCGCCTTCGACATACTGGGCAAAGGCCTGCTTGAAGCCCTTGGGCGTGGTCACCACGCCGTTGTCGAAATGGCAGCCTTCTTCATCGCCGGAGCGGTTCAATGGCGACAGTACCTGCTCGCAGAACTTCGCGCCCTCTTCGAGGATCGCGCCGACCATATCGGGGCTGGCATCGTTGGCGCCGAGGGCGAGGTAGTGGGCGTGGAAATCGAAAACGTGGTCGATCAGAAAGCGCATATCCCGTAGCGGGGCTTTGTACTCAGGCATGGTCATTTCTCCGGCAGCAGATACCCCAACCTACTGCCCTGCCCGCCCCCGGACAATCACCGTCCAACCGCTGAATGCTCCACCATCACTCAGCCGACAGCTTCTCCCGTGCGAACCGCACCGCGCCGACTTTGCCCCGCCGCGACCACACAGTTACGCCCCGCCCCCTTGGCGGCATAGAGCGCCTGGTCGGCGGACTTGAGCACTTCTTCCGGGGTGCGCTGCTCCGGCTGACGCTCGGCGACCCCGATACTCACAGTCACCGAGACACTGGTCGCCCCACTGCCGGCCCGGCGTTGACGACCTTGCTGGTCGTCCTGGGGACGATTGTCCTGGTTGCGCAACTGGATATGGTAGTTGGCGATCACTTCGCGAATGACCTCCAGGTGCGGCATGCACTCTTCCAGCGTCTTGCCGGCAAACACCACCGCGAACTCTTCACCGCCATAGCGATAGGCACGACCGCCACCGCTGACCTTCGCCAGCTTGCTCGCCACCAGGCGCAACACCTGGTCGCCGACGTCGTGACCGTGGGTGTCGTTGAATTTCTTGAAGTGGTCGACGTCGGTCATCGCCAGCACATAGTTGCGCCCCAGGCGCTGCATGCGTTCGTTCAGCGCGCGGCGTCCCGGCAGGCCGGTGAGCTCGTCGCGGAAGGCCATCTGATAAGCCTCATGGGCCACCGCCGCGGCAATCATCAACATCACCTGGCTGCACATGATATTCAGAGTGAACGGCAGGATGAAGGTCTTGGGCAACATCCAGAACAACCCCAGCAGCCCGGTCAGTTGCGCCGCGTGCAGCGGTCGCGGGTGGCGCCAGTACTGGACCGTGAGCAACAGGAAGGACGCGAAGAACACCGGATAGGACAGCTGGATCAGGCTCATCCAGTCCCCGTGCAGCGCCGGCCAGCGGATTTCCGCCAGCCAGTCGAGCAAGGTCTGTGGATAACTCTGCTCCAGGCCCAATGCCACACTGCCCACCGCCAGCAGCACGGCGAACCGCGCGACCATGTCCTGGAACAGGTGCGTGCGCTCCTCCCAGGCGGCGTACACGCCAAACAGCAGGGGCAGCAGCAGGCAACAGAGGTGGAAGACCACCGCGGCGTCCTCGCGGACCTTGCCGTGATCGCGGTAATAATCGGTCTGGGTGGAGAGCAGGAAATAGGCGATATACACCGTCACCATCAGGAACAGTTCACGCTGACGCCGGTACACCGCGCAGTAGGACCCGCCCAGCAACAGCACCAGAGTCGGCAGCACATTGAACAGCGAGGTGAAGAAGACGTTGAGTTCCTTGACGTAGGCAGCCGCGAGCCCCGCAAGCAACAACAGGAGGGAGGGTAAAAAATGACCAGCATGGACAGTGGAAGAACGCGGCAAGGGTAAAGCTCCGACCGGCAACGCAATAAATGGCATTGTGCCTGTATTGTAAAACCTAAGGTACGGCAATGTGACATCAGTCACAAATGCCATCTCTTTAACGGCAGCGCGGCGATTCTTCTTAGCGATTTAGTCAGGAATTTTTTCTCCGCCCGTCGCCAAGGGCCACACGCAAAAAAGCCGCTTCCCCCGAAGGCGAAGCGGCTTTTGCAGAAGGCTCAGTGAGGCTTAGTAGCCCAGGCTGAAGTTCTCTTCTTTCATGTCCATCAGGTTGTTCGCGCCCGACAGCATGGTTGCCACGTGAGTGCGGGTACGCGGCAGGATGCGCTGGAAGTAGAAACGCGCGGTCTGCAGCTTGGCGGTGTAGAAGCCTTCCTCGCTGGTACCGGCAGCCAGTTTCTCGGCAGCCAGGCGCGCCATGTCGGCCCAGAAGTAAGCCAGGCAGGCATAACCGGAGTACATCAGGTAGTCCACCGAAGCGGCACCGACTTCTTCACGGTCTTTCATCGCGGCCATGCCGACTTTCATCGTCAGCTCGCCCCATTCCTTGTTGATGGCCGCCAACGGCGCGACAAACTCGCTGACCGCTTCGTTGCCTTCGTTGGCCTGGCAGAACTTGTGGACGATCTTGGTGAAGCCCTTCAGCGCTTCGCCCTGGGTCATCAGCACCTTGCGACCCAGCAGGTCGAGGGCCTGGATACCGGTGGTGCCTTCGTACAGCATGGAGATGCGGCTGTCGCGAACGTTCTGCTCCATGCCCCACTCGGCGATAAAGCCGTGGCCGCCGTAGATCTGCACGCCATGGTTGGCGGCTTCGAAGCCGACTTCGGTCATGAACGCCTTGGCAATCGGAGTCATGAAGGCCAGCAGTGCGTCGGCTTTCTTCTTCTCTTCTTCATCCTGGCCGTACTTGACGATGTCGACCTGCTTGGCAGTGAAGTAGACCATTGCCCGGTTGCCTTCGGCGAAGGCCTTCATGGTCAGCAGCATGCGACGCACGTCAGGGTGCACGATGATCGGGTCGGCGGCCTTGTCCGGCGCTTTCGGGCCCGTCAGGGAACGCATCTGCAGACGCTCGCGCGCATATTTCAGGCCACCCTGGAAACCGATCTCGGCGTGGGCCAGGCCTTGCAGCGCGGTCCCCAGGCGAGCGGTGTTCATGAAGGTGAACATGCAGTTCAGGCCCTTGTTCGGCGGGCCGATCAGGAAACCGGTGGCCGCGTCGAAGTTCATCACGCAGGTGGCGTTGCCGTGGATGCCCATCTTGTGTTCGAGGGAACCGCAGGAAACGGCATTGCGCTCACCGACGCTACCGTCGGTGTTCGGCAGGAACTTGGGCACGATGAACAGCGAAATACCCTTGGTGCCGGCCGGGGCATCCGGCAGGCGGGCCAGGACGATATGGACGATGTTGTCGGCCATGTCGTGCTCACCGGCCGAGATGAAGATCTTGGTGCCGCTGACCTTGTAGGAACCGTCGGCCTGAGGCTCGGCCTTGGTCCGCAGCATGCCCAGGTCGGTCCCGCAGTGCGGTTCGGTCAGGCACATGGTGCCGGTCCACTCGCCGGAGACCAGCTTGGTCAGGTAGGCCTCTTGCTGCTCGGGGGTACCGTGTTCGGAAATGGTGTTCATCGCGCCATGGGACAGGCCCGGGTACATGCCCCACGACCAGTTGGCTTCGCCGACCATTTCGCTGACCGCCAGGCCCAGGGACTCCGGCAGGCCCTGGCCGCCGTGTTCGACGTCGTGGGCCAGGCTTGGCCAGCCGCCTTCGACGAACTGCTTGTAGGCTTCCTTGAAACCGGTGGGCGTCTTAACGCCGGACTCGCTCCAGGTGCAACCTTCGGTGTCGCCGACCCGGTTCAACGGGGCCAGTACCTGCTCACAAAACTTGGCGCCTTCCTCGAGGATGGCGTCAACCATGTCCGGGGTAGCGTCCTGGCATGCCGGCAGGCTCTGATAGTGCGCTTCGTAACCGAGCAGCTCGTCACGGACGAAGCGAATATCACGCAAGGGGGCCTTGTAGTCAGGCATAGCGATAAACCTCTGCTGATGAATCCTGGAATGAGCGACCGCGTCGATTTGCCACGCCGGTCAAACGGTTGTTTGAAACATACGTTTGCGCTCAATTCTTGTCAAGTGTCGTTCATAGTCCATTCGTCATACATGGATGAAGGAGGCGCAGGAAAAGGCCGGCAGCCTTGAGCGGCAGCCAGGGGACACGTCATTAGAGAATAGTCGAGGGGGAGAATGGGTTATGCGAGGGAGCGACTAAAACCGAACATTTAAAAACGCAGCAAAACCCTGTAGGAGCCGGCTTGCCGGCGATGAGGCCAGTAAGTCTTGCATCAACTTATCGGCCGCCATCGCTGGCAAGCCAGCTCCTACACAGGATCGCGTTTCAATTCTGATGGAGAGGTGAAGCTATCAGGCGTAGGTATCGATCAACGTACCGAGGGCCTGATCCGCGGCCTTCTCCACCTTGGCACCCGCTTCGACCTGAAGCTTGCCCTGGGTCATGTCCACCATGGTGCTCGACAGATCTTGCTGGCTGCGGTCCACCGACAGCAGCCGGTTGACCTGGGTATCGGACGATTGGCTCTTCAGCGAGCGTCCGTCTATGGTATCGGCGACTTGACTGGCCGACTGGTCAACGCGGTTCTGCCCGGACCGAATAGTACTCAGACCGGCATAAACAGCGGTATTTCCTGAGATTTCCATGGGCAGACTCGACTGAAAACGGGATCGACAGCCTGCATTTAAGCAGACCTGTCAAAGAAACACCCGTCAAAAACAATAATGGCAGATTGCCTGTTGATAGGCAGAATCTTAGGAAAGCCTCAACCAACCCGCAAACACCGCAGCCCGGCGTCTAGTCCAGCAGATCCAACTGCAGGTACTGCGCGACCGCTTCGGCGCTCGCCGCCTTGAGCCTCGGCACCCGCCCCAGGCAAGGCGCCGGCAGGCGTTCGGCCAGGGTCGCGAGGTTCTCTTCCAGGCGCGAAGTCTTCGGCTCGATGATATTGGCGACCCAGCCGGCCAGTTGCAGACCATCTCGCTCGATGGCTTCGGCGGTCAGCAGGGCATGGCTGATGCACCCCAGGCGCACTCCCACCACCAGGATCACCGGTAAGGCCAGCGCCTGGGCCAGATCCGACAGGCTGGCCTGATCCGCCAAGGGCACCCGCCAGCCCCCGGCGCCTTCGATCAGGGTGAAGTCGGCCTGCTTGGCCAATATCCGCTGCATCGGTCCCAGCAAGGACTGCACGGTCAACTTCACCCCCGCCTCGCGCGCCGCCAGATGCGGGGCAATCGCCGGCTCGAAGGCCACTGGATTAACCTCGGCATAGGCCAGCGGCAGCGAACATTCGGCCAGCAACGCCAGGGCATCGGCGTTGCGCAGCCCTTCGGGCGTCACCTCACAGCCCGACGCCACCGGCTTACCCGCCGCGGTGCTCAGGCCGGCCTGACGGGCCGCGTGCAACAACCCGGCGGCAATCGTGGTCTTGCCCACATCGGTGTCGGTGCCGGTAATGAAATAGGCAGCATTCATAATGGCTTCTCCAGAATGGCATAGACCACCTGATAGGTCGCCGGCAAACCCTCGGCCTGGCGAAACGCTTCATAGGCCTGCACCAACCCGAGAATCCGCGCCCGCCCGGTCAAACCGCCCGGCCGGCCAGGATTGAGGTTATGCGCGCCCAGCGCCTTGAGTTCATGGGTCAGCCTGCGCACATCGGGGTAGTGCAGCACCTGCGGCCGGCTTTCCAGGCTGACCACGCGCAAACCGCTGTCCCGGCACAACTGCTGATAGTCGCTGAACAACCGGAAGCGGTTGACGTGCACCAGGCCATCCACCGCCCGCCAGCTTTCCCGCAACTCGTGCAGGGTACCAACGCACAGGCTGGCAAAGGCCATCACGCCGCCCGGTCGCAGTACCCGGTGGGCCTCGCCGAGTACCGCGGCAAAATCGGCACACCACTGCACGGCCAGACTGGAGAACAGCAGATCGCAACTGCCGGCCTGCAATGGCAGGCGCTCGGCATCCCCGGCGACAAAGTGCCGGGCACCGCCGAGCGGACGCGCGTGCTCCAGCATGCCCTGGGCAATATCCAGTGCCACGCCTTCGCTCTGCTCGAAACGAACGGCCAAGGCCCGGCTGAAGTAGCCGGTACCGCAGCCCATATCGAGCCAACGGGACGGGCTCAACTCATCCGGCAAGCGTGCGAGCAATTCATGACCGATATCGCGCTGCAATTGGGCGACGCTGTCATAGCTGGCCGCCGCGCGGGAAAACGAGGCAGCAACCTGACGCTTGTCGGGCAAGCCGCCCGACAAGACAGGGTGGGAAAGATCAGTCATCACCGGACTCATGCAAAAAGGCCTGGATCGCCCCGGCCACTCCATGGGGGTCATCCAGTAGAAAGGCGTGGCCGGCCTGTTCGATCAGGCCGATTTCGACATCCGGCAGCAGCGCCAGCAAATCACTGGCGGCCTCGGCCGGCACCAGGCCATCCTGGCCGGCGAACAGGTGCAGTTGCGGACCGCGAAAAGCCTGCAGGGCCTGGCGGGTATCCAGTTGTGCCAGCACCTCCAGCCCGTTCAACAGGGTCTCGGGGGTAGTCTGCGGCGCACCGGCCAGGAGCAGTCGCGCCTGGCCGCGCGGGTCCGCCGAACCCTGGGCACAGAGCAGGCTGAAACGCTTGAGGGTCGTTTGCGGATCGGCGCGGCAGCCGGCCAGGAACAGGTCGAAGGTGTCGTTGGCCATCGCCCCGGACCAGCCGTCACTCACCACAAAACACGGGTTGCTCGCCAGGGTCAGCAGACCACAGCAGCGCTCACCACGCCGCGCCGCCAGCGCCGAGGCGAGCATACCGCCCAGGGACCAGCCGCCCAGCCAGGCATTGTCCGGCAGGGTGGCGTCCAGTTCGTCGAGCCACTCTTCGGGATCGCCGCTGGCCAGTTCCGGCAAGGGTTCGATTTCCACCCGCAAGTGCTCATCCAGCCCGCGCAAGGCCGCCGCCAGGGGTTCCAGCGGCGAGATGCCGAGGCCCCAACCGGGCAACAGGATCAGACGATCACGCATGGTTTGGCTCCACTGGATCAAAGGGGCCCAACAGGCTGAAACACGCAGCCAGCCCCTCTAACAATAGCTGCACCTGCGCCTCGCTGTGGGCCGCGGACAAGGTCACCCGCAACCGGGCACTGCCCGCCGGAACGGTCGGCGGACGAATCGCCGTCACCATCAGCCCGCGCTCACGCAGCAACTGCGAGAAGCGCAACGCCCGACCGCTGTCGCCGATCAGGATCGGCTGAATCGGGGTAAAGCTGTCCATCAGGGTCAGGCCGATCTGTTCGGCGCCCTGGCGGAACTGGCGAATCAACGCATTCAGGTGCTCGCGCCGCCAGTGCTCGGTGCGCAACAGTTCCAGGCTTTTCAACGTCGCGCAGGCCAAGGCCGGCGGTTGGCTGGTGGTGTAGATATAGGGGCGGGCGAACTGGATCAGGCTTTCGATCAACTCTTCACTGCCGGCGACAAAGGCGCCCGCCGTGCCGAAGGCCTTGCCCAGTGTGCCGACCAGTACCGGCACGTCCTCCTGGCTCAGACCGAAGTGCTCGACGATACCGCCACCGTTGGCCCCCAGCGGGCCGAAGCCGTGGGCATCATCGACCATCAGCCAGGCGCCCTTGGCCCGGGCTTCGCGGGCCAGGGCCGGCAAGTCGGCCAGGTCGCCGTCCATACTGAAGACCCCGTCGGTGACCACCAGGGTATTACCGGTGGCCTTTTCCAGGCGCTTGGCGAGACTGGCGGCGTCGTTGTGCAGATAACGATTGAAGCGCGCGCCCGAGAGCAATCCGGCATCCAGCAGCGACGCATGGTTGAGACGGTCCTCCAGCACCGTATCACCCTGCCCGACCAAGGCCGTGACCGCACCGAGGTTGGCCATATAGCCGGTGGTGAACAGCAGCGCCCGCGGGCGCCCGGTGAGATCGGCCAAAGCCTCTTCCAGGGCGTGATGCGGTCCGCTATGACCGATCACCAGATGCGAGGCACCGCCGCCGACACCCCAGCGCGCCGCGCCGGCCTGCCAGGCTTGGATGACCTGCGGATGATTGGCCAGGCCCAGGTAGTCGTTGTTGCAGAAGGCCAACAGGGGCTGGCCATCGACCACCACCTGCGGACCTTGCGGACTCTCCAGCAGCGGACGCTGGCGATAGAGGTTTTCGGCGCGCCGGGCGGACAGCCGGGCGCTGAGATCGAAGGGCATGCAAGGCCTCGCGGGATCAGACAGCGGCGTTATAGAACTGCTCGCTGCTCTTTTGCTCCACCAGCGCCTGCTCGATGGCCGCCTGGTGCACTTCGTCAGCGTGCTCTTCACGGGCTTCGGGGAGGATGCCCAGGCGCGAGAACAACTGCATGTCCTTGTCGGCCTGCGGGTTGGCGGTGGTCAGCAATTTATCGCCGTAGAAGATCGAGTTCGCGCCGGCAAAGAACGCCAGGGCCTGCATCTGATCGTTCATCGCCTCACGGCCCGCCGACAGGCGAACGTGGGATTGCGGCATGAGAATCCGCGCCACCGCGAGCATGCGGATGAAATCGAACGGATCGACATCATCGGCGTTTTCCAGCGGCGTACCGGCAACCTTCACCAGCATGTTGATCGGCACCGACTCCGGGTGTTCCGGCAGGTTCGCCAGCTGGATCAGCAGCCCGGCGCGGTCGTCGAGGGACTCACCCATGCCGAGGATACCGCCGGAGCAGATCTTCATCCCGGCATCACGAACATAGGCCAGGGTCTGCAGGCGCTCGCCGTAGGTACGGGTGGTGATGATGCTGCCGTAGAACTCCGGCGAGGTGTCGAGGTTATGGTTGTAGTAGTCCAGGCCGGCGTCGGCCAGGGCGGCGGTCTGGTCCTGGTCGAGCTTGCCCAGGGTCATGCAGGTTTCCAGGCCCATGGCCTTGACCCCTTTGACCATCTGCAGCACGTACGGCATGTCCTTGGCCGACGGGTGTTTCCACGCCGCGCCCATGCAGAAACGGGTCGAACCTATGGCCTTGGCCCGCGCGGCCTCTTCCAGCACCTTCTGCACTTCCATCAGCTTTTCTTTTTCCAGCCCGGTGTTGTAGTGGCCGGACTGTGGGCAGTACTTGCAGTCTTCCGGGCAGGCGCCGGTCTTGATCGACAGCAGGGTCGACACTTGCACGCGATTGGCGTCGAAGTGCGCGCGGTGCACGGTCTGGGCCTGGAACAGCAGGTCATTGAACGGCTGGACGAACAGAGCCTTGACCTCGGCCAAAGACCAATCGTGACGCAAAGTGGCGGTGATGCTGGCGCTCATCGGCGGAGTTCCTTGTTTTATGCTGGGCAAGCGTCTGGGGCAAAGGAATACCCACAGGCGCGACACGGATGCTCGGCATATTTAAGGAAGACTCATGCGCTGTCAACCACGATACGAAGGACCGGTTTACATCTGGTTAAAAAACAAACAGACCTGTTTGTTGTGCGATGAAACCACCGATACACCCCACCCGATCTGTACGCCCTGCGAGAGCGAACTACCCTGGCTGATGGAGGCCTGCCAGGTCTGCGCCCTGCCCTTGGCGGCGACGGGGCTGACCTGCGGACAGTGCCTCAAGCAGCCGCCAGCCTTCGAGCAGGTGATTGCGCCCTGGACCTATCGCTTTCCACTGGATAGCCTGATCACCCGCTTCAAGCACCAGAGCCAATGGCCGCTGGGGCGACTGCTGGGTGAATTGCTGGCCCAGGCGTTGCGCGAGCGCTTTGACGATGGCTTGCCGCGACCGGACCTGTTGCTGCCGGTGCCCATGGCGACCCGGCGCTTGCGTCAGCGGGGTTATAACCAGGCGGCGATGCTGGCGAACTGGCTGAGCCAGAGCCTGGAAATCTCCGCAGATGAACAGCGTTTACGGCGTGTTCAGGACACTATCGCGCAACAGGAACTGGACGCCAGGGCTCGCCGACGCAACCTGCTGAATGCCTTTGCCCTGGCGCCTGGCGCGGAGGTCGAAGGCCTGCACCTGGCGCTGGTGGACGATGTACTGACCACCGGTGCCACCGCCGAAAGCCTGGCCCGCTTGCTGATGAAGGCGGGAGCGCGGCGGGTCGATGTCTATTGCCTGGCGCGTACACCGAGCCCGGAAAATCGCTAACCTCCCCAAAGACACCACAAAACCTGTAGGAGCCTGGCTTGCCAGCGAAGAGGCCCTTGAGCCTTGTGGCGCCCCGACGGCCGCCATCGCCAGCAAGCCGGCTCCCACAGAAACCGCGTTTGGCTTGCGGCGGCTTGACGTCGAAAGCACCGAGAGGCACCTTGCCCAATACCCCCGCCGCCCGAAGTCCGCCCCATGTCCCTGCCCGTCCTGCTGACCCAACACATCGTCCGCCGCCCGCAGCGTATCGCCCTGCTGCAACATATCGCCGAACAGGGCTCCATCACCCGCGCCGCGAAAAGCGCAGGCTTGAGTTACAAGGCGGCCTGGGACGCCATCGACGAGTTGAACAACCTGGCGCAAAAGCCCCTGGTGGAGCGCAGTGTCGGCGGCAAGGGCGGTGGTGGCGCCAAGCTGTCGGCGGAAGGCGAACGGGTGCTGCGTCTCTATCAACGCCTGCAAACCCTCCAGGCCCAGGTCCTCGAAGCCGCCGAAGACAGCGGCGACCTCGACCTGCTCGGCCGCCTGATGCTGCGCACCAGCGCCCGCAACCAGCTTCACGGCACGGTGCAGGACATCACCCGCCACGGGCGCAACGACCTTGTGCGTCTGGCCCTGGCCGGCGGACTCACGCTGCAGGCACAGATCACCCACGACAGCACCCAACGCCTGGAACTGGAGAGCGGCACCGAAGTCGTCGCCCTGATCAAGGCCGGTTGGCTGGAATTGAGTGCGATCGGGCATCCCGCAAAATCCGGACACAATTCTCTAAGCGGTCAAATCGAGGACATTTCCGAGGATGAAGACGGCCCTTCGGAGGTCAGAATCGCCCTGCCAAACGGACAAATCCTCTGTGCGCTGGCGCGACCGGAGCAGATAAAAAGCCTTGCTCTGAACGTGGGAAGCCCCGTGCAGGCGGTGTTTGCGCCGTCCCTGGTGATTTTGGGTACACCGTTATGACGCCATCGCCAGCAAGCCGGCTCCTACAGAAGAACGAATCCCACCTGTAGGAGCCGGCTTGCCGGCGATCGATCGCGCAGCGATCCCCCGCTTTTCCTGCAACAAATCCGTCACAACGCATTACTAAGGTGACCCCCTGACCCGCAGGGAGCCTGATCATGAACCTCTTAGAAGAAAACCAACCCACCGACCTGGAACAGATGGTCGGCCTCAGCCGTCGTGGCTTTATCAGTGCCGGCGCCTTGTGCGGCGCGGCGATGTTCCTCGGCGGCAACCTGTTGAGCCGCAGCGTGATAGCTGCCAGCGTCAGCGCCGCCTCCGGCCAACTGCTGGGTTTCGACAGCATCGCCGCCGCCACCCGCGACACCCTGACCTTGCCACCCGGCTATACCTCCTCAGTGCTGATCAGTTGGGGCCAACCCCTGGCCAAGAACGGCCCGGCCTTCGACCCGAGCGGCAACGGCAGCGCCAAGGCCCAGGAAGTCCAGTTCGGCGACAACAACGACGGCATGAGCCTGTTCCCCTTCCCCGGCGACGACAACCGGGCGTTGATGGCGATCAACAACGAATACACCAACTATCGCTACCTCTACCCCCACGGCGGCCAGCCGCAATCCCTTGAAGACGTGCGCAAGGCCCAGGCCAGCGAAGGCGTGTCGGTGATCGAAATACAGCGCAAGGACGACCAATGGCACTTCGTCCAGGGTTCGGCCTATAACCGGCGGATCCACGGCAACACACCGATCAAATTCGGCGGCCCGGCAGCCGGTCACCCCTGGTTGCAGACCCAGGCCGACAAGCAGGGTCGCAACGTCCTCGGCACCTTCCAGAACTGCGCCAACGGCAAGACACCCTGGGGCACCTACCTGACCTGCGAAGAGAACTTCACCGACTGCTTCGGCAGCAGCAATACCGAACAGAAATTCGATGCCGCGCAAAAGCGCTATGGCGTCGTGGCCACCAGCAAGGAGATCAACTGGCACGCCCACGATCCGCGCTTCGACATGGCCCTGAACCCCAATGAACTGAACCGTCATGGCTGGGTGGTGGAAATCGATCCGTTCGACCCGCAGTCCACCCCGGTCAAACGCACCGCCCTGGGCCGGTTCAAGCACGAGAACGCCGCCCTGGCCGAAACCCGTGACGGCCGCGCCGTGGTCTATATGGGCGACGATGAGCGCGGTGAATTCATCTACAAGTTCATCAGCCGCGACAAGATCGACCACAAGCACCCCAAGGCCAACCGTGACCTGCTGGATCACGGCACCTTGTATGTCGCGCGTTTCGACAACGGCGACGGCAACCCTGATCGTCCGAAAGGTTCGGGTGAATGGGTCGAGTTGACCTTCGGCAAGAACGGCATCGACGCAGGCAGCGGTTTCACCAGCCAGGCCGAAGTGCTGATCCATGCCCGACTGGCCGCCAGTGTGGTCAAGGCGACGCGCATGGACCGTCCGGAATGGATCGTCGTCAGCCCCATCGATGGCCAGGTCTATTGCACCCTGACCAACAATTCCAAGCGAGGTGAGGACGGCATGCCGGCCGGCGGACCGAATCCCCGGGAGAAGAATGTCTACGGACAGATCCTGCGCTGGCAGGCCGCGGGCAATGATCACGGTGCCCACACGTTTGGCTGGGACCTGTTCGTGGTGGCGGGCAACCCGGCGGCACATCCCGGCACGGCCAAGGCCGGCTCTTCCAACATCACCCCGCAGAATATGTTCAACAGCCCGGACGGCCTGGGTTTCGACAAGGCCGGCCGTCTGTGGATCCTTAGCGACGGCGACTACAGCAACGCCGGGGATTTTGCCGGGATGGGCAATAACCAGATGCTTTGCGCCGACCCGGCCAGCGGGGAAATCCGTCGATTCATGGTCGGCCCGGTGGGTTGCGAAGTGACCGGTATCAGCTTCTCGCCAGATCAGAAGACCTTGTTCGTCGGCATCCAGCATCCGGGTGAAGCCGGCAACTCGACCTTTCCCGAGCATCTGCCGAACGGCAAGCCACGCTCGTCGGTGATGGCGATCCGGCGGGAGGATGGCGGGATTATCGGCGCCTGATCAACCGCCTTCGCGGGCAAGCTCCGCTCCCACAGTATTTGAGTCGAGACTGGATACCGCATACGACAGAAAACCTGTGGGAGCGGAGCTTGCCCGCGAAGAAGCCGGAACAGCCGACACCTTTCTACGCCCCGGTGCGCTAACATGCTTGGCCGGACGCGGCCGCCTGCCGCCCGCAGGAGTCAGCATGTCCCACCCGTTTGAAACACTCACCCCCGACCTGGTGCTCGACGCCGTGGAAAGCATCGGCTTTCTCAGTGACGCCCGGGTCCTGGCGCTCAACAGCTACGAAAACCGTGTCTATCAGGTGGGCATCGAAGACGGCGAACCCCTGATCGCCAAGTTCTACCGCCCCCAGCGCTGGACCAACGAGGCCATCCTCGAAGAACACCGCTTCACCTTCGAACTGGCCGACTGCGACGTCCCGGTCGTCGCGCCGATGATCCACAACGGCGAAAGCCTGTTCGAACACGCCGGTTTTCGCTTCACCCTGTTCCCCCGGCGTGGCGGCCGGGCCCCGGAACCGGGCAATCTCGACCAGCTCTATCGCCTCGGACAACTGCTCGGCCGCCTGCACGCCGTGGGCGCCACCCGTCCGTTCGAACACCGCGAAGCCCTCGGTGTGAAGAACTTCGGCGAAGACTCGCTGACCACCCTGCTGGAAGGCAACTTCATTCCCCGCAGCCTGCTGCCGGCCTACGAATCCGTGGCCCGCGACCTGCTCAAGCGGGTGCAACAGGTCTACGCCGAGACCCCGCACCAAAACATCCGCATGCACGGCGACTGCCACCCCGGCAACATGATGTGCCGCGACGAGATGTTCCATATCGTCGACCTCGATGACTGCCGCATGGGCCCGGCGGTGCAGGACCTGTGGATGATGCTCGCCGGCGACCGCCAGGAATGCCTCGGCCAACTGTCGGAACTGATGGACGGCTACAGCGAGTTCCACGACTTCAATCCCCGCGAACTGGCGCTGATCGAACCCCTGCGCGCCCTGCGCCTGATGCACTACAGCGCCTGGCTGGCCCGCCGCTGGGACGACCCGGCGTTTCCCCACAGCTTCCCGTGGTTCGGTAGCGAGCGCTACTGGGGCGACCAGGTCCTGGCCTTGCGCGAACAACTCTCCGCGCTGAATGAAGAACCGCTGAAATTATTCTGACGGTTGTGGCAGGATTTAGCGGTGTCGGCGTCTGAAAAGACGCCATCGCGAGCAAGCTCGCTCCTACAGTAATGGATTGCATCCCCCCTGTAGGAGCGAGCTTGCTCGCGATAGGGCCCTCAGCCCCACCGCACCAGCCAAGACCAGCGCACCAACCCCCATAATTAGTTAGCAGCCTAAGCAAGGACTCTGCATGCAAGCCGCCAACCCGCGTCGCGGGTACATCCTTGGCCTCAGCGCCTACATTATCTGGGGCCTGTTCCCCATCTACTTCAAAGCCATCGCCGCCGTACCGGCCGTCGAGATCATCATCCACCGCGTGCTCTGGTCCGCCCTGTTCGGCTCCCTGCTGCTGGTGGTCTGGAAACACCCGGGCTGGTGGAGCGAGCTGCGGGACAACCCGCGCCGCCTGGCGATCCTGGCCCTGAGCGGCACCCTGATCGCCGCCAACTGGCTGACCTACGTCTGGTCGGTCAACAACGGGCGCATGCTCGAGGCCAGCCTGGGCTACTACATCAACCCGCTGGTCAACGTGCTGCTGGGCATGCTGCTGTTGGGCGAACGCCTGCGCCGCCTGCAATGGATCGCCGTCGGACTCGCCGCCGTGGGCGTGGCGCAGCAGGTCTGGCAGGTCGGCAGCCTGCCCTGGATCTCCCTGGTGCTGGCGCTGACCTTCGGTTTCTACGGGCTGATCCGCAAACAGGCACCGGTCAAGGCCCTGCCGGGCTTGGTGGTGGAAACCTGGATGCTGGTGCCCATCGCCATCGGCTGGCTGTTGCTGAATCCGCTCGCCACCAGCGCCCAGGCCGAATTCTGGACCACCTCGCAAGCCTGGTGGCTGATCGCCGCCGGCCCGGTCACGCTGATCCCGCTGGTGAGCTTCAACGCGGCGGCGCGTCACCTGCCCTACACCACCCTGGGTTTCCTGCAATACATCGCGCCAACCCTGGTGTTGCTGCTGGCCGTGCTGCTGTACGACGAACACCTGACCGCCAGTAACCTGATGGCCTTCGTGTTTATCTGGACGGGACTGGCGGTGTACAGCGTCGATGCCTGGCTCAGCCTGCGCAAGCGCAGCTGATCAAAAAACACACAAAAGCCTGCAAGCCTTGCGCCACCTGGGCTGCAGGCTTCTACCCCAAGGTTATCCACAAGCCGGTCCACGCCGTTTGTGCACAAGCCCTTGAAACTGTTCGTTTTTTGTTCATATCAGGGAAAGCCCCGGCCGGCCTGGCCGGGCGCCGGCTCTCCCCAGGTTATCCACAGGCCCGTCCCCGTTAAAACTGGATAACCCGCTTCACTCTTCGTCACTGCGCAGCATCAACTCCACCATCAACTCATCAGCCAGGGTTTCCAGGCCCGACTGCAAGGCTTCCAGCGGCAGGTCAAACGGCACCGCCAGGATCGCCTCGGCATGGAACAGCGGGTCGCCGCTCATGGGCGCGGGGCTCACGTCGGTCACCAGTTGCTCCAGATTGATGCCTTGTTCAGTCAACAGGCGGGTGATGTCCCGCACAATTCCCGGGCGATCATTGCCCACCAGTTCCATCGCGATGGGTTTCCAGCGTCCGGGCGCTTCGCCGCCGCCGGGAATCACCTGGATCTGAATCCCTTGGCTGGCGAGCGCTTGCAGTGCCTTGATCAACGCGTCATGGGCCTCGGCGGGCGCCTCGACCCGGACAATCCCGACAAACTGCCCGGCCAGGCCCGACATGCGGCTTTCCAGCCAGTTGCCGCCGTGCTCGGCGATACACAGGGCAATCTGCTCGACCTGGCCGGCCTTGTCGGGTGCGAATACTGTCAGTACGAGATGGTCCACGGGATAGCCCTCTTGTCGTTGGTCGCTCCAGTATAGGCAAGCGGGCCACACCCGTGGGCACTTGGGGGATTGATATAACTCGATCTTTCGAGCCGGGCTCTCAGTAATGGCTGATATACATCAAAACGTAGTTCAAGATGCATCGTTCGATGTCACGCAAGGGCAACTGTTTCGACAAGGCACTGATAGAAAGCTTTTGGGGGCGCTGAAGAACGAACTCATCCATCATCGCCAACGCCGCCACTCACGACTTGCTTACCCGGCCCTGGCTGAACTTACCCGGAAATACTGGAACCCAGCCAGGGCCGTTTGAAGCGCAACTGTCTGCTCTTGTCAGGGCTGTACAGCGTTAATACCTATCATGAAATCTTCAGCGGGGATATGAGGACCACCCCTGAGAATGACCAGCGTATCATCTGTTGTACTGGAGTCATCGACCGCCAAGAGGAATCTGCTCACGCTGCTTTCAATAGTTACAAAACGGCTTCCCGAGCGCCTAATTATCCAAATTTGATTATTTTCCCCATTCTTCTCGACAACGACGACATCTGTGCCTTTTGCAGTCATGTACGCGTTAAACGGAAAGCATTGAATCTCTCCCTCCCACACACCGACAGGCGACGACTCGGTAGTATTAAACGTCCACAATGCGAATAACAAATTATCCCTAGTGGTAATCCTAAGATCAGGATTACTAGCGCTATGATGAAAGAGAAAACTTCTTTCATTTAAAGCCGTGAATATTTTTCTTGGCTCAGCTGGAAGGCTTAACGCCCCAACCGAGCCATCCTCAAGCACCTGATCTGGCGTTGCAGGTTCAGGGGTATTGGTACTCTTTTTCATAAAGGCTCTCCTTTACTTACTGGTTCTTGCTGATTGAGGTAACAGCAATGAAAACAGCAATGGCGAAGAACCGAGGAAGCTTGCCAACAACCGGCTGACACACAATACCCAAGCCCTCAGTGTAGCTTGATGAGAAAAGGTACAAGCTCGACCAGGCCCTGTACGCGCAAGATACGGACAAGCGGATGACATCGGGTCTGCCCTTCGAAAGATCAGGCACGCTTCCACACCATCCCCAGCACACACCACGGCGCCGTACGGAAAAACAAATCGTGTACGATTTTCAGATTTATCTGGAACAATCCATGCTTTTCTTGAGAACATCAGCGACTGATGCGTGACCGGACAGAACCCACTGGTCGCGAAACGACGTATTTAGTCTAATTTTCACAACCGCAATGCATCATGTAGTATGCGCCGGCACGCACTACATAACGTTGGATGGACGTCTGCCCGAGTGTCTGTGAAACCACGGAAAGCCCCACCGGCTCAGGTCGGCCGGGCGAGCCCAGCCGCCCGCGAGGGCATGTTCTGGTACTGTGTTCAGAGAAGCACGCAAGGCTTTAAATAGAAGAGCTGAATAGCTGAGCAGAGTGAGGCAAGCAATGACTGAACACGTTCAAGTCGGTGGCCTTCAGGTCGCCAAAGTCCTGTTCGACTTCGTGAATAACGAAGCCATTCCCGGTACCGGTCTGACCGCCGACCAGTTCTGGGCCGGTGCCGACAAGGTCATCCATGACCTGGCCCCGAAGAACCAGGCCCTACTCGCCAAACGCGATGATTTCCAGGCCCGGATCGATGCCTGGCACCAGTCCCGGGCCGGCCAGGCCCATGACGCCGTGGCTTACAAAGCCTTCCTGCAAGACATTGGCTACCTGCTACCAGAAGCGGCGGATTTCCAGGCCACGACCCAGAATGTCGACGACGAGATCGCCCGCATGGCCGGCCCACAGTTGGTGGTGCCGGTGATGAACGCGCGTTTCGCCCTCAACGCCTCGAACGCCCGCTGGGGTTCGCTGTATGACGCGCTCTATGGCACCGATGCCATCAGCGAAGCGGACGGCGCGGAAAAAGGCAAAGGCTACAACAAGGTCCGTGGCGACAAGGTCATCGCCTTCGCCCGCGCCTTCCTCGACGAAGCCACGCCCCTGGCCGCCGGCTCCCATGTCGACGCCGTGGGCTACAAGATCGTCGACGGCAAGCTCGTGGTCGCCCTCAAGGGCGGCAGCAACAGCGGCCTGCGCAACGACGCCCAGTTGATCGGCTTCCAGGGCGATGCCGCGGCACCCACCGCGATCCTGCTGAAAAACCACGGCCTGCACTTCGAAATCCAGATCGACGCCAGCAGCCCCGTCGGCCAGACCGATGCCGCCGGAGTGAAGGACCTGCTGATGGAAGCGGCCCTGACCACCATCATGGACTGCGAAGACTCGGTCGCCGCCGTCGATGCCGATGACAAGGTGGTGATCTACCGCAACTGGCTCGGCCTGATGAAGGGCGACCTGGCGGAACAGGTCGCCAAGGGCGGCACCACCTTCACCCGGACCATGAACGCCGACCGCCGCTACACCGCCGTCGATGGCAGTGAGTTGAGCCTGCACGGTCGCTCGCTGCTGTTCGTGCGCAACGTCGGTCACCTGATGACCATCGATGCGATCCTCGACAGCCACGGCAACGAAGTGCCCGAAGGCATCCTCGACGGCCTGATCACCAGCCTCGCGGCGATCCATAGCCTCAACGGCAACAGCGTGCGCAAGAACAGCCGCACCGGCTCGGTCTACATCGTCAAGCCGAAGATGCACGGTCCGGAAGAAGCGGCGTTCACCAACGAGCTGTTCGGCCGTATCGAAGAGCTCCTGAACCTGCCGCGCAATACCCTGAAAGTCGGGATCATGGACGAAGAGCGACGCACCACCGTCAATCTGAAAGCCTGCATCAAGGCCGCCAGCGAGCGCGTGGTGTTTATCAACACCGGCTTCCTCGACCGCACCGGCGACGAGATCCACACCTCCATGGAAGCCGGCGCGATGGTGCGCAAGGCGGCCATGAAGACGGAAAAATGGATCGGCGCCTACGAGAACTGGAACGTCGATATCGGTTTGAGCACCGGCCTGCAAGGTCGCGCCCAGATCGGTAAAGGCATGTGGGCCATGCCCGACCTGATGGCGGCGATGCTCGAACAGAAAATCGCCCACCCACTGGCCGGCGCCAACACCGCCTGGGTCCCGTCGCCGACCGCGGCGGCGTTGCATGCGCTGCATTACCACAAGGTCGACGTGTTCGCCCGCCAGGCCGAACTGGCCAAACGCGCGCGGGCTTCGCTCGACGATATCCTGACCATCCCGTTGGCGAGCAATACCGACTGGTCGGCCGAGGAGATCCGCAGCGAGCTGGACAACAACGCCCAGGGCATCCTCGGCTACGTGGTGCGCTGGATCGACCAGGGTGTCGGTTGCTCGAAGGTGCCGGACATCCATGATGTCGGCCTGATGGAAGACCGCGCCACCCTGCGCATTTCCAGCCAGCACATCGCCAACTGGCTGCGCCATGGCGTGGTCACCCAGGACCAGGTCATGGAAAGCCTCAAGCGCATGGCCCCGGTGGTCGATCGGCAGAATGCCGGTGACGCGCTGTACCGCCCGCTGGCCCCGGACTTCGACAGCAACATCGCCTTCCAGGCGGCGGTCGAACTGGTGATCGAAGGGACCAAACAGCCCAACGGCTACACCGAGCCGGTACTGCACCGTCGGCGTCGTGAGTTCAAGGCCCGTAACGGCCTGTAATCCCGCGCTGATGGCGAAAAGAAAAAGCCCTGATCGGTAACGATCAGGGCTTTTTCATTCCGCTCGCCTCAAGACACCGCTCCCTGTAGGAGCGAGCTTGCTCGCGATGGGCGTCAACGATAACGCTGGGCATCTGATACCCCACGGTGCCTGGGCCACCATCGCGAGCAAGCTCGCTCCTACAGGGGCTAAGCCACCATCCCCAGCTCACGCTTGACCAGCTTCAGCAACTGCGTGGTATCGATGGGCTTGAGCAAGAAATCCACCACGCTCAAATGCATCGCATCAATAGCATCACGCACCTGGGCATTGCCGGAGACGATGATGATCGGCAGCGCCGCCCGCTCCGAGCCGCGCACCTTGCGAATCAGGTCCAAGCCATCATCGGCCATGCGCAAATCAGTGATCAGCAGACCGATGCCGCGGTTGGACTCCAGCAACGCAAAGGCCGCCGCGCCACTGGCGGCGGTCACGCAGTGGATATCGTGGAGGGCGAGAATTTCCGACAGCAACTCCCGGGCATCCTGGTCGTCATCGACAATCAGGACCCGCTGATACGACAATTGCGGTGCCTGCATCACCTGCAGAATGGCCTCGCGCTCGGCATCGCTTAAAATATCGTGGTCAGACATACGGCTCTCTGGTATCCCTTCGGCAATCCAATCCCCTAGCACAGTGCTCAGACATCGCTAAACGGATGCTCAATGTGCACTTCGTCGGAAAGTTTTCCAAGTCGATATTTGTTAAGAATCTGCTTCTTCAACTGTAGGCCATTTCTCAAACCTAGACTTACGTCCAATGGGCACCCGGGAAGCGGGGGCCGACCATGGGTAGAACGGCGATTCTTCGCGCCCATAACAACGGACAAAAATCGGTAGCGGTCATGAGCAAAGCGGATGCCTTCACCCAGGCCGGGAAGACCGCGGTGTTGCAAAACATCCACGGCACCTTGCAGTTCCTGCAGCGATTCCCACCCTTCAATCAGATGGAGAACGCCCATCTGGCCTATCTGGTTGAACAGTGTCAACTGCGTTTCTACAGCACGGGCGAGAGCATCATCAAGCCCGCCGACGGGCCGGTGGAGCACTTTTATATCGTCAAGCAGGGACGGGTGGTCGGCGAGCGCCCGCACACGGCCAAGGGCGGCAGCGAAACCGTCTTCGAAATCACCACCGGCGAGTGCTTCCCCCTCGCCGCGCTGCTCGGCGAGCGGGCCACCCGCACCGAACACCTGGCGGGTGAAGACACCTTCTGCCTGCAACTGAACAAACCGGCGTTCATCAAGCTGTTCTCGTCCTCCGAGACCTTTCGCAACTTTGCCCTGCGTTGCGTCAGCAGCCTGCTGGACCAGGTCAACCAGCAAGTCCAGCGCAAGGCCGTGGAAACCCTCGGCACCCAGTACTCGCTCAACAGCCGCCTCGGCGAGCTGGCGATGCGTCATCCGGTGACCTGCAGCCCGAGCACCCCGCTGCGCGAAGCGGTGACCCTGATGCACGAGCAGCAGGTCGGCAGCATCGTGGTGGTCAATGAGGCCAAGGCCCCACTCGGCATCTTCACCCTGCGCGACCTGCGCCAGGTGGTGGCCGACGGCGTCCATGACTTCAACCAGCCCATCGACCAACACATGACCCAGGCCCCCTTCGCCCTGACCCCGGACCACAGCGCCTTCGACGCCGCGATGGCCATGACCGAACGGCACATCGCCCATGTCTGCCTGGTGAAGGAGCAGCGCCTGTGCGGCGTGGTCTCCGAGCGCGACCTGTTTTCCCTGCAACGGGTCGACCTGGTGCACCTGGCGCGGACCATCCGCAGCGCGGCGCGCCTGGACAACCTGATCGCCATTCGCGGCGAGATCGGCCAGTTGGTGGAACGCATGCTGGCCCACGGTGCGTCATCGACCCAGATCACCCAGATCATCACCCTGCTCAACGACCACAGCGTCTGCCGGGTCATCGAACTGACCCTGGCCGAGAAAGGCGACCCGGGCGTGCCGTTCAGTTGGCTGTGCTTCGGCAGCGAAGGCCGCCGCGAGCAGACGCTGTACACCGACCAGGACAACGGCATCCTGTTCGAGGCCCGCGACGCCGCCCATGCCGCCGAGATTCGCGGCAAGCTGCTGCCCCTGGCGCAGCAGATCAACCAGAGCCTGGCGCTGTGCGGCTTCAGCCTGTGCAAAGGCAATATCATGGCCGGCAACCCTGAGCTGTGCCTGTCGCGGGCCGAATGGGCGCGGCGCTTCTCCGCCTTTATTCGCGAAGCCACGCCGGAGAACCTGCTGGCCTCGAGCATCTATTTCGATCTGCGGGTGGTCTGGGGCGAGGAACAGGCCTGCCAGCAACTGCGCCAGGGCATCCTCGCCCAGGTCGCCGACAACCGGCTGTTCCAACGCATGATGGCCGAAAACGCCCTGCGCCAGCGCCCACCGGTGGGGCGTTTGCGTGAGTTCGTGCTGAGCCGCAACGGCAGCGACAAGGCCACGCTCGATCTGAAAGTCCAGGGCCTGACCCCGTTCGTCGACGGTGCCCGCCTGCTGGCGCTGGCCAATGGCATCGAGGCCAGCAATACCCTCGAACGCCTGCGCCAGCTGGTAGCCAAGGAAGTGATCGAAGGCCTCGATGGCGCGGCTTATGAAGAGGCCTATCACTTCATCCAACAGACCCGCTTGCAGCAACATCAACTGCAGACCCGGCAGAATCTGCCGTATTCCAATCGGGTCGATCCGGAAAGCCTCAACCAGCTGGACCGACGCATCCTGCGTGAAGCCCTGCGCCAGGCCCAACGCCTGCAAAGCAGCCTGGCCCTGCGGTATCAGCTATGAAGCTGTTTTCCTGGCTGAGGGCCAACGAGCCGACACTGGATGCCGCGACACAGGCGCGGCTCAGGCAACTGCCCGCCGCCAAGCCCCTGGACGAGTGTTCGCTGCGGGAACAGCGCTGGGTTGTCCTCGACCTGGAAACCAGCGGCCTGAACCTGAACCGCGACCAGGTGCTGTCCATCGGCGCGGTGGTCATCGAAGACGGCGCCATCGACCTGGGGCAGTGCTTTGAACGGACCTTGTTGCGCCCCGGACAGAGCGTCAACCCCAGCGTGCTGATCCATGGTCTGGGGCCAAGTGCCCTGGCCGCCGGCAGCGATCCGGCGCAGGCGTTGCTGGACTTTATGGAGTTCGTCGGCGACAGCCCGTTGCTGGCGTTCCATGCGCCCTTTGACCAGCACATGCTCACCCGTGCGCTGAAAGACAGCCTCGGGTATCGCCTGCAACATCCATTTTTTGATGTCGCCGATATCGCACCGTTGTTATGCCCGCAAGCGACCTTGCGCGAAGCCGGGCTGGACGATTGGATCGACCATTTCAAGTTGCAGGTGGAGGAGCGGCATAACGCCAGCGCTGACGCCCTGGCCACCGCCGAACTGGCGCTGATCCTGTTCAGCCGGGCACGGCAACAGCAGATCGATAGCCCGTTGAAGCTGCAACAACGCCTGGGGCAGTGGAAACGTCGTCAGCAGAGTCCCTCCTTCTAAAATGGCACACAACCAACCGACCAGCAGCCATTGCGCCTTTTCCTGGGCCCTGACACAATCGCGAATAATTCTCGTTATTTTAAACTTCTTGTCGGTGATGTCCGTTGTCGTCAGTCCGAAGCCCCCACCATGCCCTTGTCGGCGCGTTGTATCGCGACCATCGCAGCTGGCTGTTGGCTTGGCTGCGCCGCAACATCGCTTGCCCGCAGCGGGCCGAAGACCTCAGCCAAGACACTTTTGTCCGCCTGCTGGGCCGCGACGAACTGAACACACCGCGACAACCCCGGGCCTTCCTCGTGGCCATCGCCAAAGGCCTGCTGTTCGACCACTTCCGCCGCGCCGCGCTGGAACAGGCCTACCTCAGTGAACTGATGCTGATCCCGGAGGGCGAGCAACCGTCCCCGGAAGAACAACACTTGATCCTCGAAGACCTGCGGGCCATCGACCACCTGCTCGGCAAGCTCTCGAGCAAGGCCCGCGCCGCGTTCCTCTACAGTCGCCTAGACGGCCTCGGCCATGCCGAGATCGCCGAAAAGCTCGGCGTTTCCGTGCCCCGCGTGCGCCAGTACCTGGCCCAGGGCATTCGCCAGTGCTATGTCGCACTGTACGGCGAGCCGACATGAATCAGTTCAGCGCCAAACCGGTTTCCGCCCGCGTCCTCGATGCCGCCATTGCCTGGCAGTTGTGCCTGGACTCGGGCGGTCGCAACACCGTGGAACAGGCCGAGTTCGAGAAATGGCACGCGGCCCATGAAGAACACGCCCGCGCCTGGTCGCAGTTGGGCATGCTCGACCAACGCTTCAGCGGTACCAGCGGCCCGGCCCGGGGCGCCCTGCTGAAATCCCGCGACGGCCTCCGTCAGCGGGTACGCAAGCTCGGCAGCGGCCTGGCCAGTGTGATACTGGCCTGCGGCCTGGCACTGTTCCTCGGCAATCGCTACCTGCCCATGGATTACTGGCTGGCCGACCAGCGCACCGCCACCGGCGAGCAACGCACCCTGCACCTGGCCGACGGTACGACGATCCAGCTCAACACCCACAGTGCCCTGGATCTGCGCTTCGATGAGAAGACCCGGCGCATCGTCCTGCGCGAGGGTGAAATCCTGATCGAGACCGGGCATAACGACACCCGGCCGTTTATCGTCGAAACCGATGAAGGGCGCATGCGCGCGCTGGGGACGCGTTTCCTGGTCAAGCGTGAAGACGACGGCACGCTGTTGAGTGTTCTGCAATCGGCGGTGGCGGCCCGCCCGCAGGCCGACGCCGATGAACAGGTCCTCCATGAAGGCCAGCAGGTGCTGATGCGTCGTGACAGCCTCGGTCCGTTGCAGGCCCTCAACCCCGGCGCCGATGCCTGGACCCGGGGCATGCTGGTGGTGGACAACGTGCGCTTGGCCGACATGCTCGAAGAGTTGGGCCGCTATCGGCGTGGCCATCTGGGTGTCGATCCGCACGTTGCCGACCTGCGGATCACCGGCAGTTTCCCGCTGCATGACACCGACCTGGCGCTGACCGCATTACTGCCGACCTTGCCGGTGCAGATCACGCGGCATACCCAGTGGTGGGTGACGTTACGGGCCAAGACCGATACCCAGCCCTGAGCCGAATCTGGCGGATTGAAACACTATCGACTGTGGGAGCGGAGCTTGCCCGCGAAGCTTTTGGCGGCCTCAAGGTCCTCTTCGCGGGCAAGCTCCGCTCCCACAGAGTCATCAGCTCGGGTATTGAGCGACCGCTTCCACAAAATCGACGTTCGCCCCTCGATGTGAATCTAAATTATTTTCAATCAACCCTATCACTTTCCGAATTTCGCTCGGCCCATAGGCATTGAGAAACATTTCCATTCAGGAACCCGCCCTATGTCCCGCCCGCTCGACACCTTGCTACGCCCCAGTCTCCTCGCCGTCGCCATCGCTCTTGGCACCCCGTTGCTCAGCCCGACGCTGATGGCGGCCGAACAGGCTTCCAGCGTTCATGCCTACAACCTGCCGGCCGGACCGCTGGGTTCGACCCTGAGCCAGATCGCCAGCCAGGCGGGCCTGGCCCTGAGCATCGACCCGGCGCTGGCCTCGGGCAAAACCTCGGCACCGGTCAAAGGCCAGTTCGACGCCATCACCGCCCTGCACAAAGCTCTTGGCGGTACCGGTCTGCAATTGATCCAAAGCAGCGCCGGGACCTACACCCTGATCGCGATCCCGAGCGGCGTAGTGGCCTTGCCGGAAACCAATATCACCGGCCAGGGCGTTGCTGAAAACGCCTGGGGCCCGGTCGAAGGCTATACCGCCACCCGCACCGCCGCCGGCACCAAGACCGATACGCCGATTGTCGAGGCACCGCGCTCGATTTCGGTCATTACCCGCGAACAGATGGAAGACCGCGGCGTCCAGAACCTCGACGACGCCCTGCGCTACACCCCCGGCGTGATCGCCAGCAGCTACGGCAGCGACTCGCGCGCCGACTGGTTGCGGATCCGTGGCTTCGAACCCACCCAGTTCCTCGATGGCCTGCCTCTGCCCAAAGGCTCCTACGCCAACCCGAAACTCGAAACCTGGGACCTGGAACGTATTGCCGTCCTGCGTGGCCCGGCCTCTTCGGTCTATGGTCAAACCCCGCCAGGCGGCATGCTCGACATGGTCAGCCGTCGCCCCGAGGCCGAGAGCAGCCACGAAGTCCGTGCCGAAACAGGCAGTAATAACCGCAAACAGATCAGTTTCGACAGCACCGGCAAAATCGACGACGACGGCCGCTTTCTCTATCGCATCGACGGTGTCATCCGTGACGGCAACACGCCCATCGACGATGTCAGCGACAAGCGCTACAACATCGCACCCAGCCTGACCTGGAATGTCGACGACGATACGCACCTGACCTTCCTGTCCGCATTCACCCGCGACGATACCGGTATCAGCGGCCAGTTCCTGCCCCTGCAAGGCACCAAGCTGCCTTCGGCGGCCGGGCCGATTTCACACAGCAAAAACCTCGGCGATCCGGATTCGGACTACTACGACCGCACTTACTACGCCCTGGGTTACGCCTTCGATCACCGTTTCAACGATGTCTGGCAGTTCAAACAGAACCTGCGCTACACCAAGAGCGAGCTGAATTTCCGTCAGGCCTACGCCTCCTTTGGCAATGTCGTCGCTCCGGACGGCACGCTGACCCGTCTGGTCGACAAGGTCGATGAAAACATCAGCCAGATCGCCGTGGACAACCACTTCCAGGCCGACTTCCAGACCGGCGCCCTCAGCCACACCGTCCTGCTGGGCCTGGACCATCAGCGCACCGATACCCGCTACAAATGGCAGGAAGGCAACGCGCCTGACAGCAACGTGAACAACCCGATCTACGGGCAGAACTTCTCCAATATCGCTTACAACACCTTCTACAACTACAACCAGAAGACCAACCAGACCGGCCTGTATGCCCAGGACCAGATCGCGTTGGACAAGTGGCGCCTGACCCTCGGTGGCCGTGAGGACTGGATTCACACCGGCACCACCTTCTTCAACAATAACAACGCCACCCACACCCAGCGCGACAGCGCCTTCAGCGGCAACGCCGGCCTGAGCTATGTGTTCGACTCCGGGATCACCCCTTACATTTCCTACACCGAGTCGTTCCAGCCATCCGCGGGCGCCAACGCCAGCGCAACCCAGTCCTTCAAACCGACTCAAGGCCATCAGTACGAAGCCGGTGTGAAGTACCAACCGCCAGGCAGCAAGACCCTGCTCACGGCGGCCGTCTTCGACCTTCGCCAGAAAAACGTCTCGGTCAGCGACCGTGGCATCACCAGCCAGATCGGCGAAACCAAGGTCCGTGGCCTGGAGCTGGAAGCCACGTCCGACGTGACCAAGAACCTCAAGCTGATCGCGGCCTACACCTACACCGACTCGGAAATCCTCAAGGGCGACGACCAGGGCAACCGCCTGCAACTGGTACCGCGTAACCAGGCTTCCCTCTGGAGCGACTACACCTGGCGCACCGGTTTCCTCGATGGCTTTGGTGTCGGCGGTGGCGTGCGTTATGTCGGCGATACCTTCGGCAACACGGCCAACACTCCCAATGGTCACGTCAGCTCCTACACCGTCTATGACGCTGCGGTGCATTACGACCTGGGTCGCCTGAGCAGTTCCCTGGCCGGTGCGTCGGTGGAAGTCAACGCGAAGAACCTGTTCAACAAGGACTACCTCTCTACCTGCGACGGCACCTGGTGCTACTACGGAGACCAGCGCAGCGTGGTCGCCGCCGTCAACTACAAGTGGTAACCCGCTAGCCGCATCGCGTCGAAACAAGGGTCACGGTCCGCCGTGGCCCTTTTGCATTTGGAAAAGCCATGAAAAGCCAAACCATCCGCCGCTGGTCCTTTGTCCACACCTGGGCCAGCCTGATCTGCACGCTGTTCCTGCTGATGCTGGCACTGACCGGCTTGCCGTTGATCTTCCACCACGAGATCGACCACCTGCTGGGCGACGCCGCCGCGCTGCCAACGCTGCCCGCCGACACCCCGCGCCTGGACCTGCAGCAACTGGTCCGCGCCGCCGAGGCCCATCGTCCGGGCGAGGTCATGCAGTATTTCGGCTGGGACGAGGACGAGCCCGACGGCGTGACCACCATCATGGCGAAAACCGCCGGCACCGAACCCAACGCCTCCCACACCTTCATGCTCGACGCCCGCAACGGCCAGGCCGTGGAACTGCCCTCGGCCAACGGCGGCCTGATGATGGTCATGCTGCGCCTGCACGTGGATATGTTCGCCGGGCTCCCCGGCAAACTGCTGCTGGCCTTTATGGGCGTGCTGTTCGTGCTGGCGATCATCTCCGGCGTGGCGCTCTACCTGCCGTTCATGCGCCGGAAGACGTTCGCCAGCGTGCGCCGCGATAAATCCACCCGCCTGCGCTGGCTCGACCTGCACAACCTGATCGGCATCGTGACCCTGACCTGGTGCCTGGTGGTAGGCATCACCGGGGTGATCAGCGCCTGCGCCGACCTGCTGATCGCCGCCTGGCGCGCCGACACCCTCGGCGCCATGGTCGCGCCGTACCGCGACGCCCCACCGCTGACCGAACTCGCCCCGGCCACGCGCCTGCTGGAGATCGCCGCCGAGGCCGCCCCCGACATGCGCCCGGACTTTATCGCCTTCCCCGGCACGCGCTTTTCCAGCGAACACCACTACGCCGTCTTTATGAAAGGCAGCACCCACCTCACCTCGCACCTGCTGACCCCGGTGCTGATCGACGCCGCCACCCTGCAAGTCACCGCCGTGGGCCAACGCCCTTGGTACATGGACGCCATGGGCATGTCGCAACCGCTGCATTTCGGTGACTACGGCGGCATGCCGATGAAGGTGCTCTGGGCGGTGCTGGATGGCTTGACCATTATCGTGCTCGGCAGCGGCGTGTACCTGTGGTGGGTACGCCGACGGACTAGCCTGAAAACCGAGGGTGCACGATGAAACCGCGTGCTTCGATTTTCTGGAAGGTCTTCGGCATTCCCGTGTTGATTGCCCTCCTCAGCGCGGCCGGCCTGTTCGCCGCGCTGTTGGGCGACGGCGCCTGGGATGCGCTGAGCTGGGTGGGGCTGGGGATTCCGGTGGCTATTTCCCTGCGCGGGTTGTTGGGCCGTCGCCATGGATAACCGCCGGAGAGGCTTTCAAGACAGAGCGCCACGTGACCTGCCTGTAAAGCTTTCAGTGGTCTCACGGGCCCTATCGCGAGCAAGCTCGGCTCCTACAGGGACCGTGCTCGGTCTTGTCTGACTAGCCAACAGGCGGGCCAACTCCGCGCCCCATTGCTGATCCTCGCGTAACCCCAGCGACCTACTCATGGGCAGCTCCCCTATCAAAGTTCAGCGCCTCGGCAGGCTTGCCCTGGCCAATCCCGTACCAGTCGAGTTTGCGGGTCAGCACCATAAACACTCCGAGCAGACAGAACAGCAGCAGCGAGCCCATCAGCAACGCATAGTCCTCGGCGCTCAGCAGCCCATAGAGCAAACCATACAACGCGGCCAGGCCGATGCCGAAACCCAGGCCATGGGTCAGGCTGCGCAAGACATGGCAGACATAGAAGCCGATCAACGCCACACAGGCCCCAGCCGACAACAGATAAGCCAGGCCAAACCCAAGGTGCTCCGACAACGACAGCAACAGCAGATAGAAGAAAGCCAACGCCACGCCGACCAGGGCGTACTGGACCGGATGCACCGCCAGGCGCTTGAGCACTTCGAAGAGGAAGAAGCCGGCAAAGGTCAGGGCGATAAACAGCAGCGCATATTTGATCGCCCGGTCGGACTTGAGGTACTGGTCCACCGGTTCGATAAAACTCACCCCAAAGCTGCGGGCCTTGAAGCCATCGCAGTCGCTGGTCGCCAGGCAGTTGTTCAAGGCTTCACGCAGATTGGTGGAGAAGAACGAGGTCTGCCACTGGGCGCTGAACCCCTGGTCGGTGACTTCCCGTTTGACCGGCAGGTAGTTGCCGATAAAGCTCGGGTGCGGCCAATCGGCACTCAGATGGATGCTGCTGGTCTTGCCCACCGGCAGCACCTGCAACTGACCGGTGCCTTGTAGCACCAGGTCGAAGGAAAAATCGAGGCGCTGCTCTTCGCGGCCATCGACCCGCGGCAAGTTCACATGCACACCGTCACCCAGCCAACTGACCTGGGTCCCGGGCCGAAACTCC
This sequence comes from Pseudomonas sp. MWU12-2319, assembly GCF_023242525.1. Taxonomy (NCBI): domain Bacteria; kingdom Pseudomonadati; phylum Pseudomonadota; class Gammaproteobacteria; order Pseudomonadales; family Pseudomonadaceae; genus Pseudomonas; species Pseudomonas sp. MWU12-2319. The sequence continues at coordinate 92,473 of NZ_JALJES010000015.1, read as the reverse complement.
AGGTTCTGGCTGCCCACCTGCAAGGTCAGGGCGTTTTCGATGCCACGGATATCGCTGATGCCCACCGCCAGGTACGGCTCGTCGAAGCGGTAATCGGCAAAGTCCTCGGTGATACCCAATTGCAACGGCAGCACGAAGTTACCGCTGATCTGGTTATTGGCATGAAACAGCCGCGCCTCGTAAATGCCCCGCGAGCGCAGTTCGGTCTGAACCTTGCCATCGAGCTCAAAACGCTCCGGCAAGAAGTACAGGCGCCCGCTGACTTCGCTGCTTTGCTGGTAGCGCTCGCCCTTGGCATCGGTCTTCCATTCGCGAACGGTCTGGCGATACGGCACCACCAACAGCGGACCATTCAATTGCTGGCTGTAGCTGGAACTGCGGGCGATATCTTCCAGGACACCGTCGCGCAAGCGCTGACGTTCGCTGATCACCCCGTCGATCATCATCAACGGGACCAGCAACAACAGCATCAGTAGGGCAATCGCCCCGAGTTTTATAGCCAGACCGCGGTTCATGGGTTCTCTCCCTGTTGGTATGGGGGAGAGTCTGCGCAGCCTGTGTGGGGGCTTGATGGGACGAATGTGGAGACTGTGTGGAGATGCGGTGTTTATCCGGGAAAGCTCAGGCTGACCTCGACCCCGCCGGGCACATTGCCGATGCGCAGTTCGCCGCCGTGCAGCTTCATCACTTCCTCGACAAAGTTCAGCCCCAGCCCGGTGCTTTTGCGGCCGCTACCTGGCCGTGGAAGGGAGTAGAAGCGTTCGCTCAGTCTCGGCAGCGCATACTCGGGAATCGCCTCGGCCTGGTTGAACAGCGTCAAGCACAGCTGCCGGCCCTGGCGTTCGGCCTTGAAGTGCACAAGCCCTTCCGGCGGCGTAAAGTCCAGGGCATTGTCCAACAGATTGCCGATGGCCTGACGCAGCAGGAAGGGTTCGCCGAATACCTTCAGGTCCGGTGCAATCGACTGCTGCACCTGCAAGCGTCCGCGTTCGATCCGCGCGGCCTGGGCCTGCAAGACTTCATCTACCAGGCTCCCCAAGGGGATCTCGACCTGCTCCTCCAATACCTGACGCTGCTCCACCAGTGCCAGGTTCAGCAACCGCTCGATCAACCGCTGCATCCGCGCGCTTTCGCTGTCGATATTGCCGACAAAACGCTCGCGCTGGGCTTCCGGCATCTCGCCCTGCAACAGCTCCGCCGCCCCGCGAATCGCCGCCAACGGGCTTTTCAGTTCGTGGGTCAGGGTGTGCACGTAGCGCTCGACATAGGCCTTGCCCTCCAACTGCGTGCGCATATGCTCCACGGCATTGGCCAACTGCGCCATCTCGCCGCCGCGATAGCGTGGCAGCTCGGCCTTTTGACCTTCACTGACCGCCTGGGCGTAAGCGGTCAGGCGCCGCAACGCCGCGCTCAGCCACCAGGACAACAGCGCGCCGAACAACAGGCCCAGGCCGATCAGCCCGGCGCCGTACATCAGCAGGCGGTGCTCGGTGCGATCCACATAAGGCTGCAACGAACTATTGGGCTTGGCCACCGTGACCACGCCAATGATCTGGCCATTGTCGGTGATCGGCGCGCCGACGTGCATCACCGAGGAGTTCGGGTCACCGTCCACCGTGCGGGTCGAGCGGGCGCCGTACTCGCCGCGCAGGGTCAGGTAGACATCGTTCCAGTTCGAATAGTCCTGTCCCACCGCTTGCTCGGCGGAATCGAGCAACACGATGCCACGGGCGTCGGTCACGTAGATCCGGTGGTTGACCTGATTCTTCTCCAGGCCCCAGATGGTCGCCGCCGGCTTGCGCTGGCCATAGGCCTTGAGTGCCTGCGGCAGGCGACTCTGGCTGAGGGTGCCGTTCTTCACATCGTCATGGAGAATTTCCGCCAGCAGGTTGGCGGTGTCCACCAGGGTTTCTTCGGTGGACTGACGCACGCCGGGGCGGATTTCCTTCATCACCGTGTTCAGCACGAAATAGCCGGTCAGGCCGACGAAAAGGAAATACACCAGGAAAATCCGGATCCCCAACGGCATCAGCTGTTCCCCGGACTGTAGCTGTAGCCCAGGCCGCGATGGGTCTGGATCGGTTCGGCATCGCCAGCCACCGCACGCAGCTTGGCTCGCAGGCTCTTGATATGGCTGTCGATGTTACGCTCGTAGCCGGCGTCCGCCGCCACGCCCAGCGCATCGAGCAACTGCTCGCGGCTGAAGACCCGTTCGGGTTGCTCCAGCAGGCTGGCGAGCAGGCGGAATTCGTGACGGGTCAGGTTCAAGGGCTGGCCGCGATAGCTGATCTGTACCCGTTCGTGATCGACCAGGAAGCGTTCACTGGAAACCGCCGACAACGCCGGGGGCACCACACGCTTGAGGATCGCCCGCACCCGCGCCGCGACTTCCCGTGGGCTGAAGGGCTTGACCACATAATCGTCGGCGCCGATTTCCAGGCCCACCACGCGGTCGATCTCGCCATCACGGGCGCTGAGAAACATCACCGGCACTTCGGTAAAGCGCCGCAGCTGCTTGCACACCTCGAAACCGCTGATATCCGGCAGGCCGATATCGAGGATCAGCAGGTCGGCCGGCGTCGTGCGCTGGTGCTCGACCGCCGCGCCCCCCAGGTTCAGCCAGGTGGTGGTGAACCCTTCACCCTGCAGGGCATAGATCAGGGTATCGGCAATCGCCGCTTCGTCTTCGACAATCAGGATATGGGGCATGGCGTCCGAGCACTGGTGTTGATCGCGCAACGGTGCCGGACCCGTGCCGCCCCGTCAATCAGCAGTGGGGTTGGTCAGCGGTATAACGCCGCGCCGGGTTCACCGCCGCGCCGAATTCGCGCAGGGCCTTGGCGCCGATCAACAGCGGATAGTTGAAGCCGCTGCGGTTGGTCAGGTTGACCTCCACGCTACGCTTGACGTTACCCAGGCACATATCCAGTTCCACCACCGGGCGCTTGCTCGCGTCGCTGGCTTCGCCGTCTTCGTCTTCCTCGGTACGGGTCTTGATCTTGCTGATGCGCGCGACCTTGTGCTCGTAGACCTTGCCGTCGGCATCGGCCGTGCCCAGGCGGAAACGTACCCAGTCCTCGCCGTCACGCTTGAACAGTTCGATATCCTTGGCCGATAGCGAGGCGGTCAACGCACCGGTGTCCATCTTGGCCTTGAAGGTCTGGCCGATTTCCGGCAGCTGGATATATTCGTAGCGCCCGTAGAGGGTCGGTTCGGCCGCCATGACCGGCAGGGCCAGGAGGGACAACAGGGCAAGAATGGATTTCACTTCGGCTGTACCTTTGGGTGGACGCACAAGGGGCGCCATTTTAGACCGCTGTTCGCGCGTTGGTTCATGAACAAATCTGACAGACCACTATCAACCTATCCGACATCCCGTGAAACATTTGTCGCCCGGGCGATTTGGCGTCTGCCCGCGCCCGCCTTTATCATGGCGCGCCCTCACGTTTTGAAAGAGTCCCTGTATGCGCCGCCTGCTCACCGGCAGTTTCGTCACGTTCCTGCTTTTGCTCAACACGCTGGTACTGTTCGGCCCGCTGATGCTCTTCGCCCTGCTCAAGCTGCTGCTGCCCGGTCGTTTTCGCGACTATGCCAGCGCGGCGGTGATGTGGATCGCCGAAACCTGGGCCGAGATCGACAAGCTGATCTTCGCCCTGTGCATCCCCACCCGCTGGGATATTCGCGGTGCCGAAGGCCTGCGCCGCGACACCTCGTACCTGGTGGTCTGCAACCATCAGTCCTGGGTCGATATCCCGGCGCTGATCCAGACCCTCAACCGACACACGCCGTTCTTCAAGTTCTTCCTCAAGAAAGAACTGATCTGGGTACCGTTCCTGGGCCTGGCCTGGTGGGCGCTGGACTATCCGTTCATGAAGCGCTACTCCAAGGCCTTTCTCGACAAGCACCCGGAACTCAAGGGCCATGACCTGGAAATCACCCAGGCCGCCTGCGAGCTGTTCAAGCGCCAGCCGGTGACCGTGGTCAACTACCTCGAAGGCACCCGCTTCAGCCCGGCCAAACGCCAGGAGCAGGACTCGCCCTTTACCCATCTGCTCAAGCCCAAGGCCGGCGGCGTGGCCTTCGTGCTGGCGGCCATGGGCGAACAACTGGACGCGATCCTCGATGTCACCGTGGTTTATCCACAAGAGCGGATTCCGGGGTTCTGGGATTTGATCAGCGGCAACCTGCCCAAGGTCATCATCGACTTCCAGACCCGCGAATTGACCGCCGATCTGTGGCAAGGCGACTACGAGAACGACCCGCTGTTTCGCCAGCAGATCCAGGACTGGGTCAACCAGCTCTGGAGTGAAAAGGACCAACGTATCGCAGCCTTGCGCAGCGAGAGCGCGTCGACAAATCGGCCCGGTTGACCACCACCTGTGGGAGATTCTATGGTTGCGGGGAAGCCCTTAAGCAACTTTAGATTGGTACTCGCTCTGGTTTTTTAACAGGGCGAACACCACCCGCGCCAATTTACGGGCAAGGATGACCAACGCCTGAGTCGTGCTGAAGCCACGGGCCCTTAGCTCTTCGTAGAGCGGTTTCCAGGTCGCTGTACGGCTGGCAGACATGGCGGCGTTATGCAGCAGTCGACGAGCCTCTGAGTCACCCCGTTTGGTCAGGCTGCGACGTCCGTCCTTTTGCCCCGATTTGGACACCCTCAGGTCCATCCCAAGAAAGGCGATAAATGCATCGCCGCCCCTGAACTCACCACGCTGAAAAGTAGCCAGCAACCGGGCAGCCGTTAAAAAACCAATACCTTCAACCTTCATGCAACGTTTCAGTTGACCCATCAAGCCAGCTTTTTCCAGCAGGTCCTTGATCATTTTTTCGACGAGCGCTTCTAGTCTTTGCATCGAGCGGACCTGAGCGGCGAATGAGGTTTTCAGACGCGGCTCATTGGCCCAGCTTTGAACCAGGCTGGTACGGGCCTGGACCAATGCAGCACGCCGACGGAACAGGCTCAACAACTGGCGATAAAGAGGGGACGGTGGCGTCCATGGATGTAACTCCTCGGCCTCATTTTTCAGGTACCGAGCTAATAGGCGGGCATCGAGGGCATCGGTCTTGGCGCGTACATTCACGCCTTTTCGATAGTGGCTCAGTTCATAGCCACCGATCATGTAAATGTCACACCCGGCTTCATAGGCCAAATCGGCAAAAAGCACGTGATAGATGTTCGTGGCTTCAATGGCGATGGTGACAGTTCCAGGCAACGCCTTTAGCCACTTCTTGATGGCCGCCTTGGTGTTGGCAATGGTCTCCAGCAGATCGCGTTCAGCGTGGTAGATCACCAGCTCATTCTTGGCGACATCTACGCCCACTATCGGTTTTGAGACGGGAACCAGCATTGCCATTAAGCATCCTCCGGGATAAGGTTTGCGTACTTGAAGGGGTCACCCAGAGGCGCAGGCTTGTTCCTATCGTCGGTCTAGCCTGAAGCATTCTTTATCGGCGCTTGGGTGAAAGGAGGAGGGGTGAAATCTCCCACGGTCTGTACTGCGCGAACAGTCAGAATCCGGCTTTGTCCCTCCTCCTCCCTTCAAGTCCTACCATACAAGCCGGCTTGCCGGCGATGAGGCCCTTGAGCCTTGCGGCGCCTGTTCGGACGTTATCGCCGGCAAGCCGGCTCCCACAAATCCGCGTTCCAGCGCAAAAATACCGTTGCGCCCGTACAGAAAAAAGCACCGAACAGCCTGAACCGTTCGATGCTCTTTTATTCGAGCCCGAGGCTGAATCAGCTACCGGCGCCCCAGATACTACCCAGGCTCTTGAGCAACGGACCACCGACACCCTGCTGCCCCAGGTATTGCAGGATCACCGGAGCAAACTGGCCGACCATGCCGCTGTCCATGCCCAGGGCACCGAAGGCCTTGTTCAGGTCACTGGTGTTCTGCACATTGCCCAGTGCGCTGCCCACCGACGCCGAGTTACCCGACTGGCCGAGCAAACCGCCCAGGCCGGACAGGACACCGCCGCCCGAGAGCTGGTCGAGCCCCGGCACGCTCTTGCTCAACTGCGAATAGTCGTTGCCGCTGAGTTTGTTCTTGGCCAGGCCGAGCATCGCACCGGTCCCCCCCACCGCCTGTTCCGGGGTGACGTGCAACTGCGACCCCAGGGTACTGAGCAGACCACTGGCCGGTGCCGCCGCATTGCCATTTTGCCCGCCTTGCATGGACGAAACCGCATTGGCCGCATCGTTCAGGCTGAACGCCGCAAACACCGGGGTAGCGGCGAATGCCAGGAGCGAAGCCAGTACAACACCGCGTGGAATCTTCATTGCAACACCTCGAAAGTCATCATGACCACCCGCCAGCAGGGACAGGCGCCGAACACTTGCCGTTGGAGTCAAAAAAACCGGACTTGTTCCGCACGCGCCGAATCCTCCTACCGTCCCCATAAAAAATTCAGCGGTCCCTGCATCCGATCCCCGCCCCCTTGCGTATATCAAGCACGGACAGAACTTCCTGGCCGACTTCATACCGACAAGGATTCCCCATCATGAAATGCACTTCGATCAAAGCGCCCCTGATTGCCAGCTTGTTGACCCTCGCGTTGTCCGCTGGCCTGGCCCAGGCGGCGAGCATGAGCATGGACCACGACAGTGTGATGGTCGGCGGACAAAGCATGCTGCCGAGCAAGGACATCGTCGACAACGCGGTCAATTCCGCCGACCACACCACCCTCGTCGCCGCCGTGAAGGCCGCCGGACTGGTGCCGACCCTCAAGGGCCAGGGCCCGTTCACCGTCTTCGCCCCGGTCAACTCCGCCTTCGCCGCCCTGCCCGCCGGCACCGTCGACACCCTGCTCAAGCCGGAAAACAAAGGCACCCTGACCCATATCCTCACCTACCACGTGGTGGCCGGGAAACTCGACATGGCCGAACTGAGCAAGCGCATCAAGGCCGGCGGCGGCAAGACCGAGCTGACCACCGTGGCCGGGGGCAAGTTGTGGGCAATGATGAACGGCCCGCACAACATCGTGATCAAGGATGAGAAAGGCACCACCGCCGACATCACCACCTACGACGTGATGCAATCCAACGGCGTGATCCAGGTGATCGACAAGGTGCTGCTGCCCAAAAGCTGAGCCCGGCCAAGCCACCGCTCTACTGTAGGAGCCGGCTTGCTGGCGATGGAAGTCAACGATAACGCGGGGCGCCTGAAACACCACGGCGCCCGTGGGTCCATCGCCAGCAAGCCGGCTCCTACAGAGACCGCGTTGAGCCATGTTACGGGTCCATGGCCAAGCTATCCGCGAGGCCGGCCAGCCCGCGAGGAACCCCCATGAATGGAACAACCGCGTGCCGTGAACTACCCTCAGGCGGCAACGAGCGCACAGCGCGGCCCATACATCGTCTTTTGATTGTCTGGAGAACACCCATTTCCACCGCCGACGCCGATCAACTCAGGCAGCTGTTGGCCCAGTGCTCACTGGGCAACCGCCGCGCATTCGAGACGCTGTATCGTAGCGTCGCCCCACGCCTGCACGGTGTAGCCCTGCGTTGCCTGGGCCGCGCCGACCTGGCCGAGGAAGTCCTCCAGGAAAGTTTCGTGCGCATCTGGAACAACGCTTCGCGCTACGAGGCACACCTTTCGGCGCCGATGACCTGGATGGTCAATATCACCCGCAACCTGGCCATCGACCAGTTGCGCCGGCTTCGCGAGGTGCCCCTGGTCGATGGCCAGGAAGACAGCCTGGCCGACGACAGCCCCTCGGCCCACGAACTGCTCGACAGCGCCCGCGAGGCCAGTGCCCTGAACCGCTGCCTGGAGACCCTGGAAGGCATGCAACGCCAGTCGATCACCCTGGCTTACTTCCACGGTTTGTCCTACGCGGAACTGGCCGAACAACTGCCGGCGCCGCTGGGCTCGGTCAAATCCTGGATACGTCGCGGCATGGAACGCCTGCGCAGGTGCCTTGAATCATGAACTACCAGAACCCCCGCCTGCGCCGCGCCCTCGCCGCCGACTACGCCATCGGTGTGATGTCCAAGGCTGCGCGTCGGCGTTTCGAAGCACTGATGCGCGACGACGCCAAACTGCGGGCCCAGGTCGCCGAGTGGCAGGAAAACCTGATGGCCCTGACCGAATCGGTGGCCGAACAGCCGGTGCCGGATCGGGTGTGGCAAGGTGTTGTCGCAAGGATCGATCCGCAACGGCTGCACCTGCCTGAGAAACGGCCGTTCTGGAGTCGGTTGCGCATCCTCGCGGCGGCCTGTTCGCTGGTGCTGGTGGCGGCCCTGGGCGTGTTCTATAACCATGACCCGGTGAGCGCCAGCGCAACCCTGCTCAGCGGCACGCAAACCCCGGCATTGCGGGTCAAGGCCCATGCCGACTACCTGCAAGTGGAACCGCTGAGCCTGGCGGCGGTGACCGCCGACCGCAGCCTGGAACTGTGGGCGATTCCGGTGGGCGGCAAGCCGGTGTCCCTGGGACTGGTGCCCAAGGAGGGCAAGGGACGGGTCGAGTTGAGCGAAGCGCATAAGGCGTTGCTCAGCACCTCGGTGGTGCTGGCGGTCAGCCTTGAGCCGACGGGCGGGTCACCGACCGGGCAACCGACCGGACCGGTGTTGTACCAGGGGCCGTTGGCGGCGCTCTGAACCCAAAAGCCGCGAGGTCCTTGCAGGATCGGCGGCGTTTCAGACCGACTACTCCGGAAGATATTCAATAGCCGCCTGTACCAGCGGCCGCGCCCATTGTGGTGTGCCCTGCAAGGCAACGGCATCTTCCGGATCCGGGAAAGTGATCTGTCCAGCCACCATCTCCAGAATCAGCACAGGGTCTGGAATATCCTCACCCGGTAAGACGTCGGCGCTGTTATCGAACACCTGCAAGTGCGCCAACAGCGGCATCAGACTGACCAGATTCGCTCGAGAGGATACCCAACGCTCGCGAATTTTCTTTTCCGCAATATCGTGACCACCGACGGAAACGCGAAAACGTACCCGTTGCAGGTGCTGCTCCGCGGACGACAATCCGCAAAACAGCATCACCACGTCATGAGTGCGAGCGGCCTGAGCCAGCAAGCGCGCAATCGTGTTACCACCCAGCGTGGTTTCGAACGCGTAGTTACGCCCCTGGAGCAGTGCGGTTTCCAACAGGGAGCGGCCGTGCTCCCAAGCCAGGGCATTGGCCTGAGCAGGATCAATGCCCTGCGAGCCGACCAACTCACGTGCAAAACTATCCGGGTTGAACCAATCCAGCCCGTGTTCAGCCAGGAGCGCACCACCCACGGAGCTTTTACCTGCACCGTTGACACCAGCCAAGACGAAAATATAAGGACGTTCGCTGGGTAATACTTCACTCATCAGTAGGAAGATCCTGCCTTGGGACGCTTGCCCAGCTTGCCTTTGGCCGCCAGCAGTGAACGCACGCCAGTGACAGATTCAGGCTGTTGCAGAACCTCCAGGCGGGCATCGAAACGTTGGGTCAACTCCTCCAGGGCCGATTGCTCCCGGGCCTTGTAGGCTTGTACTTCGGCGATCAGCTGCTGATAGGTCTCGGCGGCCAGCAGCACCATTTCCACAGTCGAGTGGTTGGTCACCGCCACAGTGCCGGACTGATGGACCAGACGGACAACGTCGGCCCACTTGTTCTTCACCTGGGAGGCATTCTGGCGGGGCAGATCAAGGAGGTCAGGCAAGGCAATCATGGCATGTGCTCGCAAGCTGAGATGGCCAGCTCACTATAGCAACGCCGAAGCAATCTGGCTATTTTTGCCATATTCAGCTTTTTCAAGGTTTGTTTCGGCTAGAAGATAGCCGATCCTTAGATCCACCCATCAGAATGACCCGTAACAATTCCCCGCCTTGCGTCCTCAGAAGCCTGCGGCTTATAGTCCGCCGGTCGCCCTGATTGGCGATACGGGTTTGGCGACTCGGTTTTTAGACTGTGCGAAAGCTCTGTGCTTGTTTGCAGGCGCGTTCGCACCCGCAAAGCTGCTTCTATATGGCAGCTGTGCGCGGGAGACCTTCGGGTCTGCCGGCTTGGTCTATTCCGGTTCGCCAACCTGCGTACAGCTGCCACCCGTTTCGTTTGGCGACGAATCGGGCGGTTTCTAACCAATAGACTGAGGTTTTACCCATGACGAAATACATACCCCTCACCGCCATCGACTGCCTGATTCCCAGCCTGTTGATCGACGCCGAAAGCCCGACCGACGTGCTCCACGCCAACGCCGCCGCCCGCTTCCTCGCGGCGACACAGATGCTCGAAGCCCTGTCCCACATCGAACTGCACAACGCCAATGACATCGACTTCCAACATATCCTCCAGGTCCCGCGATGGTCATGCGCGATGGCTGCGACCTGATGGATGTACTGGGCTGGCGGCTACGGGCCTGATCGCAGAATATGCAACGAAACAAAACTGTAGGAGCAGGGCTTGTCGGATCGCCGCACCGCCGCGAAGAGGCCCTTGAGATCGCTAAAAGCTTCGCGGGCAAGCCCTGCTCCTACAGAAACGATGTGCTGCCAACGACCGTGTACCACCGGGATATCGGCCAAAAAGCCCGTCTGTTCCAACTGAATTTCACCCACTAAAAAGGGCGACCGAAGTCGCCCTTTTTCCGTCTTGCCCTTTACTGCTTACGCCGCACTGAACAGCTTGTGCGGGTCGATCACGAACTTCTTCGGCACGCCCGCATCGAACTCGCCGTAGCCCTTCGGTGCGTCATCCAGGCTGATGACCTGGACACCGACGATCTCGGCAATATTGATCCGATCCCACATGATCGCCTGCATCAGCTGGCGGTTGTACTTCATCACCGGGGTCTGGCCGGTGTGGAAGCTGTGGGACTTGGCCCAGCCGAGGCCGAAGCGGATGCTCAGGCTGCCCATTTTCGCGGCAGCATCCACCGCACCCGGGTCTTCAGTCACATACAGGCCCGGAATACCGATCTTGCCCGCCACGCGGACCACGCCCATCAGCGAGTTGAGCACGGTGGCCGGAGCCTCGTGCTTCACGCCTTCATGGCCGTGACCACGGGCTTCGAAGCCCACGGCATCGACGGCACAATCCACTTCAGGTTCGCCCAACAGCGCGGCGATCTGTTCGTGCAGCGGGGTGTCCTTGGACAGGTCGGCGATTTCGAAACCCTGGGCCTTGGCGTGGGCCAGGCGGATCGGGTTGACGTCACCGATGATCACCACCGCCGCGCCCAGCAGGCGCGCCGAAGCCGCCGCCGCGAGGCCGACCGGACCGGCACCGGCGATGTATACGGTGCTGCCTGGACCAACACCCGCGGTGACCGCGCCGTGGTAGCCGGTAGGCAGGATGTCGGAGAGGCAGGTCAGATCGCGGATCTTCTCCATGGCCTTGTCGCGATCCGGCAGCTTGAGCAGGTTGAAGTCGGCGTACGGCACCAGCACGTATTCAGCCTGGCCGCCGGTCCAGTCGCCCATGTCGACATAACCGTAGGCACCGCCGGCACGGGCCGGGTTGACGGTCAGGCAGACGCCGGTGTGTTGCTCCTTGCAGGAACGGCAGCGCCCGCAAGCCACGTTGAAGGGGACCGAGACCAGGTCGCCGAGTTTCAGGTTCTCGACGTCGCTGCCCTTCTCGATCACTTCACCGGTGATTTCATGACCCAGGACCAGACCGGTCTGGGCAGTGGTACGGCCACGGACCATATGCTGGTCCGAACCACAGATGTTGGTGGAGACGACGCGCAGGATGACACCGTGCTCAATCTTCCTGCCGCGTGGGTCCTGCATTTTCGGATAGTCGATTTTCTGCACCTCGACCTTGCCATTGCCGAGATACACCACACCACGATTGCCAGACATGCTTTCACCTCGCTGTTGTTTTTATGTAGCAACACGTTGCCAGGGGGCAGCGCGTAGATTGCTCGGGTTATTGCCTGTGGTTGTTGCGTTGTTCTTGCGACCTCTTCGCCAGCAAGCCGGCTCCTACAGGGGCATTGCTTCACGGCAGGCACCGCGTCCACTGTGGGAGATTGCCCGGGTTATTGCCTGTGGTTGTTGCGTTGTTCTTGCGGGCCTCTTCGCCAGCAAGCCGGCTCCTACAGGGGTATTGCTTCACGGCAGGCACCGCGTCCACTGTGGGAGATTGCTCGGGTTATTGCCTGTGGTTGTTGCGTTGTTCTTGCTGGCGATGAGGCCGGCACCGGCAGCAAAAAAATCAGAGGACGACGGTCCTGTTGGCGTTGAGGAAAACCCGCCGTTCAATGTGATACCCCACCGCTCGCGCCAACGTCAGCCCTTCGATATCGCGGCCCTTGGCGATCAGGTCCTCGGGGTAGTGACTGTGGTCCACCACCTCCACGCCCTGGGCAATGATCGGGCCTTCATCCAGGTCGTTGTTGATGTAGTGCGCAGTGGCCCCCACCAGTTTCACGCCCTTGTTATAGGCCTGGTGATAGGGCTTGGCGCCCTTGAAGCCGGGCAGCAACGAGTGGTGGATATTGATGGCCTTGCCGTCGAGCTTGCGACACAGCTCGGGCGAGAGCACCTGCATATAGCGGGCGAGAATCACCAGCTCCGCACCGGACTCCTCGATCACCTGCCAGACCTGGCGTTCCTGACCCGGCTTGTCGTTCGGGTCCAGCGGGAAATGGTAGTAGGGAATCTGGTGCCAGTCGGCCAGGGGCTTGAGGTCCGGGTGGTTGGAGACCACGGCGGCCACGTCCATGGACAATTGGCCGATGCGCTGGCGGTAGAGCAGGTCGTTGAGGCAGTGATCGGCCTTGGAGACCATGATCACCACTTTCGGCCGGTAGTTCGGCGGGGTCAGTTCGAACAGCATGCCGAAGGACTCACCGCGCAGGGCGAGGCCGGCGCGGAAGGCCAGTTCGTCGAAACCGTCGGGCTGGCGAAACTCCACGCGAATGAAGAAACGCCCCGAGAGGCGGTCATCGAACGAGTGGTGCTCGGTGACGTAGCAGCCCTGCTCGAACAGATAGCGGGTCACCGCATCCACCGTGCCGAGCACGCTGGGGCAGTCGGCGGTCAAAATCCATGTATCGGGGGCGCGGCTCATTGCTTGACTCCTGTTCGTGAGGGGCAACCGCCAAGCGGTTGATCGCAAGCCTCTTGGTAGAGAGCTCCAGGCAATCCTTACCCTTGTATACGACACCAAACCCTGTAGGAGCCAGCTTGCTGGCGATGGAGGCCAACGATAACGCTGGGCGCCTGAAACACTGCGGCGCCCGTGAGTCCATCGCCAGCAAGCTGGCTCCTACAGATCACACAAAACCTCAGGCCTGGACGCTGAGACCGTACTCGGCCGCCGCATCCTGCAACCACAACCACCAGTAATCCGAGAAGCTGCGACGGATCACCAGCTCCCAGGTGTCTTCGGCGGTGTGGCGGATCATCAGTTGCGACTTGGCGAACACCGTCCCGACGGCTTTACCCACCGGAAAGCTGTTCGGGTGCACGTCATAGCTGGTGGACTTCATCAGCACCTGGCGCACGTTCGGTCCGCTCAGCTCCAGCAGTTGCTGGCCGCCGCTGACATTGACGATAGCAATATGCAGGTCGCCCAGGGCTTCGCGCAGCGCCTTCTCGGCAGCGAACTCTTCGCCGCTCGGGACGATCAGCAGCCACTCGTCAGGGCCAAGCCATTGCAGGCTGGTATCGCCCTTGGCAACCACGGTCAGTGCCACGGGCAGTTCCAGGCCCAGGGCCTTGTGCACGCCGGCGGCGAAGGCCGCGTCATGGCCATCGCCACGAATGGTCAGGTGACCGAGCAATTTTTTTTCCCGCACGGTGACACCGGCGTTCTTGCGGCCTTTACCCACCAGGCTGGCGAGGTCGGCATGGTGCAACGACGACTCGGCCTTGGCCCCGGAAGTCGGGCGTTGTTGGTAAACGTTGGCTGTGGTCATGTGAAACACCTGTGTTGAATTCTGTCTTTGCGGTTGTCCGTGGACCCTGTGGTGACTGTGCCGCCGTCATCGCCGGCAAGCCAGCTCCTACAAGGTCCGCGTCCAACCTCGATCCCGGGTTCCGTCAGATGTTCTGGCGATCACCCTTCGGATCGAAGAACACCGAAGAAACGATTTCCGCCTCGATCACGCTGCCATCGGCCAGCGGTGCGAACACCCGCTCGCCCATGCGCTTCAGGCCGCCCTTGACCACGGCCATGGCAAATGAATAGCCAAGGGAGTTGTGGGCATAGCTGGAGGTCACGTGACCGACCATTTTCATCGGGATCGTCTGCTTGGTGTCGAACACCAGCTGGGCGCCTTCCGGCAGCCACTTGGTCGGATCGATCGGCTTGAGCCCGACCAACTGCTTGCGCTCTTCACGCACGCAGTCTTCACGGTTCATCCCGCGCCAGCCGATCCAGGAGAACGGCTTGGTCCGGCCGACACACCAGCCCATGTTCAGGTCGTCCGGGGTCATCGAGCCGTCCGTGTCCTGGCCGACGATGATGAAACCCTTCTCGGCCCGCAGCACGTGCATGGTCTCGGTGCCGTACGGGGTCAGGTTGTACTGCTTGCCCGCCTCGACGATTTTCTCCAGCACACCCATGGCGTAGTCGGCCTGGACGTTGACCTCATAGGACAGCTCGCCGGTAAAGGAGATCCGGAACACCCGCGCCGGCACACCGCCGACCAGGCCTTCTTTCCAGGTCATGAACGGGAACGCGTCCTTGTCCAGGTCGATGTCGGTCACTTCGCTGAGCAGCTTGCGGCTGTTCGGCCCGGACAGGGTCATGGTCGCCCAGTGGTCGGTCACGGAGGTGAAGTACACCTTCATGTTCGGCCACTCGGTCTGGTGGTAGAGCTCCAGCCACTGCAGGACGCGAGCCGCGCCGCCGGTGGTGGTGGTCATCAGGAAGTGGTTGTCGGCCAGACAGGCGGTGACGCCGTCGTCGAAGACCATGCCATCTTCCTTGCACATCAAGCCGTAGCGCGCCTTGCCCACGTCGAGCTTGGTCCAGGCGTTGGTGTAGATACGGTTGAGGAATTCACGGGCGTCCGGGCCCTGGATATCGATCTTGCCCAGGGTCGAGGCGTCGAGCAGGCCGACGCTGTCACGCACGGCCTTGCACTCACGCTTGACCGCCGCATGCAGGTCTTCGCCGTTGCGCGGGAAGTACCACGGACGTTTCCATTGACCCACGTCCTCGAACTCGGCGCGCTGCTTCACATGCCAGGCCTGCAAGGCGGTGTAGCGCACCGGCTCGAAGATATGCCCGCAGTGACGGCCGGCGACCGCGCCGAAAGTCACCGGCGTATAGTTCGGGCGGAACATGGTGGTGCCCATCTGCGGGATGGTCACGTTCAACGAACGGGCGGCGATGGCCAGGCCGTTGACGTTGCCCAGCTTGCCCTGGTCGGTGCCGAAGCCCAGCGCGGTGTAGCGCTTGACGTGTTCGACCGACTCGAAGCCCTCGCGGGTCGCCAGTTCGATGGCGGCGGCGGTGACGTCGTTCTGCAGGTCGACGAATTGCTTTGGCGCCCGTGCGGTAGCTTTTTCATGGGGCACCTGGAACAGCGCCAGGGTCGGCTCTTCCAGACGCGACAGGGCTTTGGGCAGCACGCCTTCGACCGCCTTGAAACCGGCTTCGCTGGCCACGCGAACGCCACCTTCAAAACCGTCGGCCAAGGCATCGGCCAAGCCGTAGACGCCGTTGATACCGCCGACGCACACGCGTTTCTGCGGTGCTTCGCCCGGTACGAAACCGAGGATATCTTCACGCCAGGTCGGTTTGCCGCCCAGGTGCGAGGCCAGGTGGACCACCGGGCTGTAGCCGCCGGAGCTTGCTACCAGATCGCAGTCCAGCCATTCGCCAGGGCTGGTGACTTTATGGGCCTTGACGTCGATGGCGGCGACGCGCGCCGCAGTCACGTGCTTGCTGCCACGGGCTTCGATCACGGCGCTGCCGGTGAGGATACGAATCCCCTTGGCCCGTGCTTCTTCCACCAGTGCGCCGCGCGGGTTGCTGCGGGCATCGGCGATAGCCACCACTTGCAGGCTGGCATCGAGCCAGTCCAAAGCCACACGATAGGCGTGATCGTTGTTGGTGCTCAGCACCAGCTTCTTGCCCGGGGCCACGCCGTAGCGGCGGACGTAGGTCGAAACGGCACCGGCGAGCATATTGCCCGGTACGTCGTTGTTGCCGTAGACCAGCGGACGCTCATGGGTACCGGTGGCCAGGACCACGCGCTTGGCGCGGACCCGGTGGATACGCTGGCGCACCTGGCCAATCGGCGCACGGTCACCGAGGTGATCGGTGAGGCGCTCGTGAATGGTCAGGAAGTTGTGGTCGTGGTAGCCGTTGACGGTGGCGCGCGGCAACAGCAGCACGTCCGGCAGGCCTTTCAATTCGGCGATAACGCTGGCGACCCACTCGGCCGCCGGCTTGCCATCGAGGCTTTCGCGCGAATCGAGCAGGCTGCCGCCGAACTCTTCCTGTTCATCGGCCAGGATCACCCGCGCACCGCTGCGCGCGGCGGCCAGTGCAGCGGCCAGACCGGCAGGGCCGGCACCGACGATCAGCACGTCGCAGTGCTGGTTCATGTAGTCGTAGGTGTCCGGATCGTTCTCGGTCGGCGAGCGACCGAGGCCCGCGGCCTTGCGGATGTACTTCTCGTAGGTCATCCAGAACGACTGCGGATACATGAAGGTCTTGTAGTAGAAGCCCGGTGGCATCAGCTTGCCGCCGACCTTGCCGAGAATCCCCATCATGTCGTTGTTGACGCTCGGCCAGCCGTTGGTGCTGGTAGCCACCAGGCCCTGATACAGCGCTTGCTGGGTGGCACGCACGTTAGGGATCTGGGTCGCTTCGGTGGCGCCGAGTTGCAGGACCGCGTTCGGCTCTTCGGCACCGGCGGCAAAGATGCCCCGTGGCCGGGAATACTTGAAGCTGCGACCGACGATATCCACACCGTTGGCGAGCAACGCGGCGGCCAGGGTGTCGCCTTCAAAGCCTTTATAGACCTGGCCGTTGAAGGTGAAGCTCAAGACTTTGTTGCGGTCGATCCGACCACCGTTGGACAGGCGATTGACCTGGCTCATACCTTCTCTCCCACAGCCGCGCCGGGCACTTTCGAACTGTCTGCTTTAGCGGTGAATTGCGGCTTCTCGCCAATCTTGTAGCTTTCGAGAATCTCGTAGGTAACGGTGTCGCGGGTCACGTTGAAATACTGACGGCAACCGGCAACGTGGTCCCACAACTCGTGGTGCAGGCCGCGGGGGTTATCGCGGAAGAACATGTAGTCGCCCCACTGCTCGTCGGTGCAGGTGCCCGGGTCCAGTGGACGCGGGATATGCGCCTGGCCGGAAGCGTGGAATTCCTCTTCGGAGCGCAGCTCGCCGCAATGAGGACAGAAGATATGCAACATAGGGATTTCTCCTGTTAGTGGGCGACCGCAGCAGCACCGTGTTCGTCGATCAACGCACCGTTGTGGAAACGGTCGATGGAGAAGGGAGCGGCCAACGGGTGCATTTCACCCTTGGCCAGGCTCGCGGCAAACACGTTGCCCGAGCCAGGGGTAGCCTTGAAGCCGCCGGTGCCCCAACCGCAGTTGAAGAACATGTTCGGGACCGGGGTTTTCGAAATGATCGGGCAGGCATCCGGGGTGGTGTCGACGATGCCGCCCCACTGGCGGTTCATGCGCACGCGGGACAACACCGGGAACATCTCGACGATGGCCTGGATGGTGTGCTCGATCACCGGGTACGAACCACGCTGGCCGTAGCCGTTGTAGCCGTCGATACCGGCACCGATCACCAGGTCGCCCTTGTCGGACTGGCTGATGTAACCGTGCACGGCGTTGGACATGATCACGCTGTCGATGATCGGCTTGATCGGCTCGGACACCAGCGCTTGCAGCGGGTGCGATTCGATCGGCAGGCGGAAACCGGCCAGCTTGGCCATATGCCCGGAGTTACCGGCGGTGACCACGCCGACGCGCTTGGCGCCGATAAAGCCCTTGTTGGTTTCGACACCGATGCACACGCCGTTTTCCTTGCGGAAACCGATCACTTCGGTCTGCTGGATCAGGTCGACGCCGAGGGCGTCGGCCGCACGGGCGAAGCCCCAGGCCACGGCATCGTGACGGGCCACGCCGCCGCGACGCTGGACGGTAGCGCCCATCACCGGGTAACGGGCGTTCTTCGAGCAGTCCAGGTACGGAATCTCGTCCGCCACCTGCTGGGTGTTGAGCAGTTCGCCGTCGACGCCATTGAGGCGGTTGGCGCTGACCCGACGCTCCGAATCACGGATGTCCTGCAGGGTGTGGCACAGGTTGTAGACGCCGCGCTGGGAGAACATCACGTTGTAGTTCAGGTCCTGGGACAGGCCTTCCCACAATTTCATCGCGTGTTCGTACAGGTGCGCCGACTCGTCCCACAGGTAGTTGGAACGCACGATAGTGGTGTTACGGGCGGTGTTGCCGCCGCCCAACCAGCCCTTCTCGACCACGGCCACGTTGGTGATGCCGTGCTCCTTGGCCAGGTAGTAGGCGGTCGCCAGACCATGCCCGCCGCCGCCGACGATGACCACGTCATAGACCTTTTTCGGGGTCGGCGTGCGCCACATTTTCTGCCAGTTTTCGTGATGGCTGAGAGAGTGCTTGAAGAGGCCGAAGCCCGAATAGCGTTGCATAGTCATTTACTCCAAAACCGCTCTCAGCGATAAACCGGGAAATCCGCGCACAGGGCTGTCACGTGCTTGGCGACGTTCGCTTCGACATCCGCGTCGCCGAGGTTGTCGAGGATGTCGCAGATCCAGCCGGCCAGCTCGACGCACTGGGTCACCTTGAACCCACGCGTGGTGACGGCCGGGGTGCCGATGCGCAGACCGGAAGTGACAAACGGCGACTGTGGATCGTTCGGCACGGCGTTCTTGTTCACGGTGATATGGGCACGGCCCAGGGCGGCATCGGCCTCTTTGCCGGTCAGGCCCTGACGGATCAGGCTGACTAGGAACAGGTGGTTGTCGGTACCGCCGGACACTACATCGTAGCCGCGTTTGATAAATACGCCCGCCATGGCCTGGGCGTTATCGATCACTTGCTGCTGGTAGGCCTTGAAGCTTGGCTCCAGGGCTTCCTTGAAGCTCACGGCCTTGGCGGCGATCACGTGCATCAGCGGGCCGCCCTGGCCGCCGGGGAATACCGCGGCGTTGAATTTCTTTTCCAGTTCTTCGTTGGCCTTGGCCAGGATCAGGCCGCCACGGGGACCGCGCAGGGTCTTGTGGGTGGTGGTGGTGACCACGTCGGCGTAGGGCAGCGGGTTCGGGTACAGGCCAGCAGCGACCAGACCGGCCACGTGGGCCATGTCGACGAAGAAGTAAGCACCGACCTTGTCGGCAATTTCACGGAAGCGTGGGAAATCGAGGGTTTTCGAGTAGGCCGAAAAACCGGCGATGATCATTTTCGGCTTGTGCTCGACCGCCAGGCGCTCGACTTCGTCGTAGTCAATCAAGCCGGTGGTGGTGTCGATGCCGTACTGCACGGCGTTGTAGAGTTTGCCGGAGAAGCTGACCTTGGCGCCGTGGGTCAGGTGACCGCCGTGGGCCAGGCTCATGCCCAGCACGGTGTCGCCGGCGTTGAGCAGGGCCAGGTAGACCGCGGCGTTGGCCTGGGAACCGGAGTGCGGCTGGACGTTGACGTAGTCGGCGCCGAACAGTTGCTTGGCGCGTTCGATGGCCAGGGCCTCGACCTTGTCCACGTGTTCGCAGCCACCGTAGTAGCGCTTGCCTGGATAACCTTCGGCGTATTTGTTGGTCAGGCCGCTGCCCTGGGCCTGCATGACGCGCTTGCTGGTGTAGTTTTCCGACGCGATCAGCTCGATATGATCTTCCTGGCGCTGCTCCTCGGCATTCATGGCCGCCATCAGTGCATCGTCATAACCCTGGATCTGGTCTTGCTTGCTGAACATCGCGTCTCTCCCAGCGGCGGCGGTGCGCCATTTTTATCAGTGGGGCCGTTGCCTGACGGCAGTGCCCTTTGAATGCGATGGTAGGGCCGACGCAGACCGATCAAATGCCTATGGACGCCACGCAAAGGTGCGTTTACGACATGGCTTGGCGCGCTGAGATAGTCGAGGGCCGAACAGCGTCTGGAACAAGGATCTGGAAAACACCACAACCCCTGTAGGAGCAGGGCTTGCCCGCGAAGAGGCCGGTGCGGGCGATCCAGAGATCAGGTTGACAATACTGACGCCTTCGCGGGCAAGCCCTGCTCCTACAAGGACAGCGTCAACCTTTCGATCTATAGAGGCTTTTCCTACGGAAACTGTGCCTGTGCGATAACGCCAATTCTGGTTACAGTGCGCACCATAATCGTTCACAAGGACCGGGCCATGACCGACAAGAGCCAACAATTCGCCAGCGACAACTATTCCGGTATCTGCCCCGAGGCCTGGGCCGCCATGGAACAGGCCAACCACGGCCACCAGCGCGCCTACGGCGACGACGAATGGACCCAGCGCGCCGCCGACGGCTTCCGCCAGTTGTTCGAAACCGACAGTGAAGTGTTCTTCGCCTTCAACGGCACCGCGGCCAACTCCCTGGCCCTGTCGTCGTTGTGCCAGAGCTACCACAGCGTGATCTGCTCGGAGACCGCCCACGTCGAGACCGACGAGTGCGGCGCGCCGGAGTTTTTCTCCAACGGTTCCAAACTGCTCACCGCACGCACCGAAAATGGCAAGCTGACCCCGGACTCGATCCGCGAAATCGCCCTCAAGCGCCAGGACATCCACTACCCCAAGCCGCGCGTGGTGACCCTGACTCAAGCGACCGAAGTCGGCAGCGTCTACACCCCGGATGAAATCCGCGCCATCAGCGCCACCTGCAAGGAACTCGGCCTGCACCTGCACATGGACGGCGCGCGGTTCTCCAATGCCTGCGCCTACCTCGGCTGCACCCCGGCCGAACTGACCTGGAAGGTCGGCGTCGACGTGCTGTGCTTCGGCGGCACGAAAAACGGCATGGCGGTGGGTGAAGCGATCCTGTTCTTCAATCACGACCTGGCGGTGGATTTCGACTATCGCTGCAAGCAGGCCGGGCAGTTGGCCTCGAAAATGCGCTTTCTCTCGGCGCCCTGGGTCGGCTTGCTGGAAAACGACGCCTGGCTCAAGCACGCCCGCCACGCCAACCACTGCGCGCAGCTGCTCAGCAGCCTGGTCAAGGACATTCCCGGCGTCGAACTGATGTTCCCGGTGGAGGCCAACGGCGTGTTCCTGCACCTCTCGGAACCGGCCATCGCCGCGCTGACCGCCAAGGGCTGGCGCTTCTACACCTTCATCGGCAAGGGCGGCGCGCGCTTCATGTGCTCGTGGGACACCGAGGAAGCGCGGGTACGGGAACTGGCGGCGGATATTCGCGAGGTGATGGCCGCCTGACCACAGAGGCTACGGACCTTTATGGCCTCTGTGAGAGCCGGCTTGCCGGCGATAGCGTCTGGACAGGCACCACAAGGCTCACCGGCCTCTTCGCTGGCAAGCCATGCTCCTACAGGGACCGTGCCAGCCTCTGATCCGGGCGGTATCGTCAGTGTTGCCCGATGGTTTTCGAAATCACTTCGACCGTGGCGCTGACCTGCTCTTGGTAACGGTCCAGTTCTTCCCGGTGACGCTGCTGCGCTTCGATCTGCTGCGAACACAGGTTCAACGCCGCCAATACCAGCAGCTTGTCGCCGATCAGCGTGGGGAACTTCTTCTTGGTGTCGGCCAACGCCGCCCGGAGCATTACCGTCGCGTCCTGCAAGGTCCGCTCCTGGCCGGCGGGGGCCTTGATCGAGTACTCCTCGCCGAGGATCGAGATGACGGTCACCCCATCGCTGCTGGTTCTCATGCGCTCACGGGACCTGCGCTGACACGCTCGACCAGCGCCTGGATACGGGCGGCGGTAGCACCGTGCTTTTCTTCCTGTTCCATCAGGCTCAGTTGCAGGCTTTCGTTTTCGTCCTTGGCCTGGGCCAGTTCAGTGCTCAGCGCGGTATTGGCGGCCAACAGCTCCTGTTTTTGCTGAACCAGCTCGCTGACCAGTTGTTCCAGTTGACTCAGGGAAGCTTCCAACATTTTCTTGATCTCTCGGGCAGTTTCAAAGGGCGCGTACGATAAAGAAAAGCCCCCCTGTTTGCCAGGGGAAAACTGTCGCAAAGCCTTGATTTTCCTGGCGGGGTGCTTTTCCTGGAACCTTAGGGACTGCGATTGCCAGGACATGTTCCCCGCCCCCTGTCGGAAACCTCCGCCTGCGACAAATACGCGCAGGGGCTTAAGACTTTAGTCGAATGACCGATAGGTCATTCAGACACGCCTTAAAAGTCGCACGGAATGCGCCCTCCTCTCAGGTAGCCACCATGTCCCTACGCAACATGAACATCGCCCCGCGCGCCTTCCTCAGCTTCTCCCTGATCGGCGCGCTGATGCTGATCCTGGGGATATTTGCCCTGAACCAGATGAGCAAGATCCGTGGCGCCGCCGAAGAGCTCAGTACCAACAGCGTGCCGAGCATCAAGAGCCTCGACGACCTTACCCAACTGACCCTGCGCCTGCGGGTGCTGTCCTATCGCCTGGTGACCAACCGCGCGCCCGACGAGCAACAGAAAATCCTCGACCTGTTCACCCTGCGCAACCAGCAGATCGGCAAGGCCCAGGCCATCTACGAAAAACTGATCAGCAGCCCTGAAGAGCGCGTGGCCTACGACCGCTATGTGCAGGTGCTCGGCCAGTACCGCCAGCTTGAAGATCGGATGAAAAGCCTGTCGCGCAACAATCAGGTCACTGAACTGGCAGCCCTGATCAACAGCGACTTGCTGGCCAACTCCGAACAGGTCAACACCGTGCTCACCAAGCTGGTGGAGATCAATACCCAGCAGACCGACGACACCCATCAACAAGCCGCCGACCAATACGCCTCGGCGTTCAATATGGTGGTGGGCTTGCTGCTGGCCGCCACCGGCCTGACCCTCCTGCTCGCCTGGTTGCTGACCAACAGCATCACCCACCCTATCGCCGACGCCCTGACCGCCGCCGAGCAGATCGCCGAAGGCGACCTGACCCGACCGATCCAGGTCGAGGGAAACGACGAAGCCGGGCGCCTGTTGCAGGCCATGGTCAAGATGCAGCAGAAACTGCGCGACACCCTGCAGCGTATTTCCGGTTCGGCGACCCAGCTGGCTTCGGCGGCGGAAGAGCTGAATGCCGTCACCGACGAAAGCGCCAAGGGCCTGGTACGGCAGAACAACGAGATCGAACAGGCCGCCACGGCGGTCAATGAAATGACCAGCGCCGTGGAAGAAGTCGCGCGCAATGCCGTGAGCACTTCCGAAGCGTCGAAGAACGCCACCGCCTCGGCCGGCGACGGTCGTGACCTGGTGCAGGAAACCGTCGGCGCCATCGAACGCATGAGCAGCGATGTGCAAAGCACCGCAACGCTGATCGGCAACCTGGCCAAGGAATCCCAGGATATCGGCAAGGTACTGGATGTGATCCGCGGGCTGGCCGACCAGACCAACCTGCTGGCCTTGAACGCGGCGATTGAAGCGGCACGGGCCGGGGAAGCCGGGCGTGGTTTTGCCGTGGTGGCGGATGAGGTTCGTGCTTTGGCGCACCGGACCCAGCAGTCCACCAGCGAAATCGAACGGATGATCGGCAGTATCCAGGGTGGGACCGAGCAAGCAGTGGATTCGATGCGCAACAGCACCGATCGGGCGGAGTCGACCTTGAATATCGCCAAGGGCGCGGGGATGGCGCTGGACACCATCAACACGGCGATTGTCGAGATCAACGAACGCAACCTGGTGATCGCCAGTGCGGCGGAGGAGCAGGCTCAGGTGGCCCGCGAGGTGGATCGCAATCTGGTGAATATCCGCGATCTGTCGGTGCAATCGGCGACCGGGGCGAACCAGACCAGCGCCGCGAGCAATGAGCTGTCGCGCCTGGCGGTGGATTTGAACAGCATGGTGGCGCGGTTCAGTCTGTAAACCTCAAGACCCAAGCGATTAAAGTCCGGTTCACGCGGACTGTAGGAGCAGGGCTTGCCCGCGAAGCTTTTGGCGGTCTTACGGGCCTCTTCGCTGCGATGCGGCGTCCCGACAAGCCATGCTCCTACAGGGGCCGTGTTCGGCCTTAACATTAGGGCAAGCCCCCTCGCCACAAGGGGACCGCGGTGCTTCAGTTAATACTCGATCCGCACATCCCCCTTCGGCACGCTGCAGCACGACAGGATATAACCCTCGGCCACATCGTCGTCGGTGATCCCGCCGTTGTGCTCCATCTCCACTTCGCCGCCCAGCTTCAGCACCTTGCAGGTCCCGCAGATGCCCATGCCGCAGGCCTTGGGAATCATCAGGCCAAGCTTGGCCGCCGCCGCGTGCACGGTTTCCCCCGGTGCCACACGAATGCTCTTGCCAGTCGCGGTGAACTCCACTTGATGCAGATCCGCCGCATCCACTTCCGGTGCCTCTGCAGCCTGTTCGGCCTGTTCCACCGCGTCGGCACGAGCCTCCGGCGGCGTCGCACCGAACGACTCTTCGTGGTAGCGGCTCATATCGAACCCGGCCGCTTCCAGCAAACGCTTCACCGCGTTCATATACGGCGTCGGCCCGCAGCAGAACACCTCACGCTCCAGGAAGTCCGGCGCCATCAACTCCAGCATCTTGTGGTTCAGATAACCGCGATAACCGGCCCACGGCTCGCCCAAACCATGCTTCTCACAAATCAGGTGCAGGCTGAAGTTGTCGATCCGCGAGGCCATATGCTCCAGCTCGCGGTGATAGATGATGTCCTTGGGCGAACGGGCGCTGTGGATAAACACCATGTCGACATTGCCGTTGGTATCGTAGAACCAGCGGGCCATGGACATCACCGGGGTGATACCGACGCCGCCACTCAGGTACAGCACCTTGGGGCTCGGGAAGTCGATGGCGTTGAACAGCCCCACCGGACCGTGCACCGCCAGCTCCTGGCCTTCGTGCAGGGTGTCGTGCAACCAGTTGGAAACCTTGCCGCCGGGCACGCGCTTGATGGTCACCGA
The DNA here is from genome assembly GCF_023242525.1 of Pseudomonas sp. MWU12-2319. Lineage (NCBI taxonomy): Bacteria > Pseudomonadati > Pseudomonadota > Gammaproteobacteria > Pseudomonadales > Pseudomonadaceae > Pseudomonas > Pseudomonas sp. MWU12-2319. The sequence goes on along the minus strand of NZ_JALJES010000015.1, from coordinate 67,511 downwards.
AAAGCTGTAGGGCACCGACGGCGAGCTGGAAATGGTGTAGGAGCGCATGATCGGCTGGCCTTCGATTTCCAGCTCCAGGGTGACAAACTGCCCCGGCTTGAAAAAGAACATGATCGGCTGGTCGGCCATGAAGCAGAAGGTGCGCACATCCCAGGTTTCCTGGATGACCTTCACGCAGCGCACGATATGCCGACCATTGGCCCAGGTCTGGGTTGTTACCGGATTGAGGAAGTTGTTCGACATATTGTTCTCCACCGCCGACTGTCGGCTCTATGTTGGCGATTCTGCGCAAGGGTCGAAGCGACCATTTACCTATCCGCGACATTGGCATGCTTATCGCGACCAGCCCGCAACGACCGGGGGTTGCGCGTCGGGAACGGATTCGGCCATGTCGCCCATGGATAAGGTTCATGTCGCTGCCAGCCGCACACTCCATCGCAAATGATCCAATGTATTTCCGTACTTGCGTGCTAACCGTATCAGCCACTATTCGCCGGCCACACCGCATGGCCATGAGGACTAAATCGATGGACGTCACCGCAACCCTGAGCCTGGGCGATCCGCTGGAACCCGCACGCAAGGCCACCGCGCAAATGCTGCAAGAGCGCGAACGCACCTTCTCCCTGCCGCAACCGTTCTACTCCGATGAGCGGCTGTTCGAAATCGATATGCAGGAAATCTTTCAGAAAGAGTGGTTGATCGCCGGCATGACCTGCGAAATCCCGACCAAGGGCAACTACATGACCCTGCAGATCGGCAAGAACCCGATCATCGTGATTCGCGGCGCCGACGGCGTGGTCCACGCCTTCCATAACGTCTGCCGCCACCGCGGTTCGCGGTTGTGCACCAGCGACAAGGGCAAGGTCGCCAAGCTGGTCTGCCACTACCACCAGTGGACCTACGAACTGGACGGGCGCCTGCTGTTCGCCGGCACCGAGATGGGCGCCGACTTCGACATGAAGCAGTACGGCCTCAAGCCGGTGCACGTGAAGACCTCCGGCGGCTACATCTTCATCAGCCTGGCGGAAAACCCGCCCGCCATCGATGAGTTCCTGACGACCCTGAACCACTACATGGAACCCTACGACATGGAAAACACCAAGGTGGCGGTGCAAACCACCTTGATGGAGAAGGCCAACTGGAAGCTGGTGCTGGAAAACAACCGCGAGTGCTACCACTGCGGCGGCTCCCACCCGGAACTGCTGAAGACCCTGCTGGAATGGGACGACGTCACCGACCCGCGGGCCGACCAGAAATTCAAGGACCACGTGGCCGAATGCACCGTGGCCTGGGAAGCCGAGAAGATCCCTTACGCCCACGCCAGCTTCGGCCTGCGTAACCGGATCGTGCGCATGCCGCTGCTCAAGGGCACCGTGTCCATGACCATGGACGGCCAGCAGGGCTGCAAGAAGCTGATGGGCCGGATCAAGAACCCGGATTTGGGTTCGATGCGCATCCTGCACCTGCCGCACTCGTGGAACCACTGCATGGGCGACCATATCATCGTGTTCACCGTGTGGCCGATCAGCGCCCAGGAAACCATGGTCACCACCAAGTGGCTGGTACACAAGGATGCGGTGGAAGGCGTCGACTATGACGTGGCGCGCATGCGTGAAGTCTGGGATGCGACCAACGACCAGGACCGTCGCCTGGCCGAGGAAAACCAGCGCGGTATCAATTCCACGGCCTACCAGCCAGGGCCGTACTCGAAGACCTATGAGTTTGGCGTGGTCAACTTTGTGGATTGGTACAGCGAGCGGCTGTTGAGCAACCTGGGGGCCGAGCCTGCGCCGTACCTCAAGGGTGTGCCGGTGCACGGCTAAGAGCAAAGGCTTCGCGGGCAAGCCCTGCTCCCACAGGGGTTTTGTGATCGATCGCAAAACTGCGGTACCACACAGATCCTGTGGGAGCGGAGCTTGCCCGCGAATGCGTCAGCTCGGCCAGCACCGAATTACCCGTGAGACGCCCACCTCACCGACCCATCCTCGCCAATAAACTCCTCGATAATATTCTCCCCGCTCAACCGCACCTTCACGTACCCATTGAGCACTCGCTCCGGGTATTCATCGTCCATGGCATTCTGCACTTCGGAAAACAGCACCCGCTCATTGCCATCCAGCTCGCTGGTCACGCCATAGGGAATCGCCCCGTGCCCGGCACAACGCGCCCGTAACCCGCCCTGCTCGGCATACACAATCCCATTGTGCAGGTGCCCCCAGTACCAATAATCCGGCACCCGGCCCAAGGCATCACACACCGGCTGATACAGCGTGGTCTTGTTTGCCCCACTGATATCGAAACCCTGGTGATGACTGAGCACCAGCAACTTCTTGCCCTTGGGCAGGCTCTTCATCCAGTCGATCTGCTGCTGGTTCAAGGTACCGTCCATATAAAGACCGAGCGGCGCGGAGGCATAGGCCGAATCCAGTCCGACAATCAGCCAGTCATCGTTGTACAACGCAAAATAACTGGTGCCCTGCTGCATCGGGAACCGTGAGTTGAGCTCCGCGAAATAACCATGGGCGCCGCTGTACATCTCATGGTTGGAGTTGAGGGTGAAGGCGCCGTGCTTGCCCATCGGCCAGCCGGCCATGTCGACATCTTCCTCGGAGCCGGTGCCAGCGTAGTAGACGTCGCCCAGGTGAATGGTGAAATCGGCCTGGGCCAACTGCATCTGCTTGGCGACATTGACCGCCGGGGCATGGCTTTCAAAGGGCCCGGTGCCCCAGTCGCCGGCAATCGCCAGGGTCACGTCGTTGTCGATCATCATCACCATCGGCGTGGTGGCAAACGGCGCATGGCGCCGCAGGTTCTCGATCCACTTGATCAACGCCTCGCTCCACAGCAGGTCGAGCAACTCCCATTTGCGACAGCCCAGCAACGTGCCGTCCTTGAGGACCCGGGTTTGCAGCTGCGACTCCGAGGTCGGCAAGGCCTTGGCGTTGCCCATATGCAGGATCGACAACCCATGGGACAACTCCCAGGGCACCGCCGGCTCGTCCGTCGGCAGGTCGCCATGGTCCAGCACGTATTGGGCCTGGTCATGCCCGCGTTGCAACAACGCCTGGATGGCCTGGAATTCCTCGGGCTCGATGTCACTGGTGAGTTTTTTCCAGGACAACTCCAACCGGGCTTTCAGACCACTGAGACGGACACGGATTTTCGCAAGTTCATGTTCCAGATGAGGCAAATTCATAGCTGTCTCCCTACAACGTCTTCATGAATTCGATCAGCGCCCATTTCTCGGCGTCGGTCAGTTGGGTCCCGTACAGGTGACCACTGTTGTGGTTGCCCTCCAGGCGTGTGTCATACCTGAAGTAGGTCGGCGCCTGGACCTGGGCACCGCTGGTGATGAAACCGACCTTGACCGGGTCATAGACATCCGAGCCGGTGTTGAACACCACCGGCCGTTTGTCCGGTGTCTGCAACAGGTCCCACAGGCTCGGCACCGAACCGTTGTGCAGGTACGGCGCGCGCATCCAGATGCCGTCGGTGGGGGTGTTGCTGTAGCTCTGGGTCTTGCGATAAGCGTTGAAATCGAATGGCGGTTTCTTGAAGCCATGGAACGCCTGCACGAGGCCGACGGTGAAGGAATCCAGGCGATGGGGGTCGGTGCCCAGTTGGTCGATTTGGGTGGTGACCTGGCCGGTGTCGGCCTTGCCGAACTCATGGCAGCCCGCACAGTTGTTGTCCCAGATCGGCTTGCCCTGGGCTACCCGCGCCTGGTCCAAAGCGAACGGCCAGGCCGGCGGCTTGGTGCCGAGCAACCACTGGGTGACCCGATTGAAACTCTCCGGCAACACCGACTGCGGCGTCGCGCCCACGGCCATGGCCGCGGCGTAGTTACGCTCGTGGATATCGTTGTTGTTGCCGTCCCAGTGCAGGTACAGCGATTCGCGCGGCTTCTGGTTCCAGATCTGCGGCAGGTCGACGGTGCCGATGGTCGAGTCATCCGGGAAACCGAAGACCACCATTTTGGTCGGGTTGAAGGTGTCGGTACGCCCGGGCCCTTGTGCCGGCCGCAGTTTCTGCCAGGCGTAGGCCTGCTTCTGCTTGAGCAGCGCGGTCTTGGCCATGGGGATAATCAGGTAGCGGTTGTACAGCCGCTCGAAGAAGCCCAGCTGGAACTTGGCGTTGATCGCCGTCATCACCGCGTCGGTGGTGAATTTCGGGTCGCTGGCGCAATCGTAGGCGAACCACTGGAAGGCTTGCAGTTGCAGGGTATTGGCCGGCGCGGTGGCGATCGGCTTGGCCACATCGCTGGCCGAGGCGCGGTAGGAGCCGGTGTGGCACAGCGCGCAGTTGGGTTCCACGGTCGGGTAGCCGATCTGCCGCTTGGCCATGCCGATGGGCAGGTCGCGACCGTTTTCATAGAGGAAGCCGAACGCCTCCCAGCCACCGGGCTTGGGCATTTTTTCCGGGCACATCTGCGGCAGCACGGCAAACAGGTAATAAGGGATTCGCGCCTCGATGCCCAGGCCGATGGCGGCGTACTTGAAGTGGTCTTCGTCGGAGGTGAATTTCTCTTCGGGCACCACCCGCAGCATGTTGTACCAGGTTTCGTAGCCGATAAAACCCAGCACCAGCAGGGTGATCAGCAGGCCGACCCGAAAGCCGTGGCGATGCCAGCGGGCTTCCCACCCCTGGCACCAGGCATGCCAGCCATCGACCAGCAAGGCCCAGGGCCGGTGGGCCGGCGTGCTGCCCATGAAGAGCGTGACGCCCAGGATGAGGAACATGCTCAGGTCGCCGTAGAGCATGGGCACGAACACCGTGGGGGTGTTGCTGGTGTCGATCAGGTAGATCCAGAACGCCACGGCGACCAGCCGGCTCAAGACGCATAACCAGGAGTGGATCACGAAGCGCGGGGCGTTGAAGCCCGACGGCATGTAGAACAGGCTGATCCCCACCAGCAGCATGCCGGCGTTTTCCAGCCAGGGGTCCGAGAGCACCGGCGGCAGGCCGACCACCGAGGTCAGCAGCGCCGGGGCGAACAGGGCAGGCAGTGCGAACACCATGTTCATCACGATGCCTATCCAGATAAAGCGTTGGAACCAGCGGATGTAATTGTCCATATCACCCTTCCTTGCCAATCCATTTCTTCCGGCCGATCACCGGGGGTGCGGCTTTACACAGATCTGTAGGAGCAGGCAGTCCGGCGTCCCGGCTTGCCCGCGAAGAGGCCAGTATTATCAACCTGATCTCCTGGATAACCCGCACCGGCCCTTTCGCGGGCAAGCCCTGCTCCTACAAGGTGTGGCGGCGTTTTCGAGACTGATGCGCATCAGCCCAGCGCGGTTTTCTCCAGATGTTCAAGGATCAGCGGATACACATCGGCCACCGCGTTCTTGCCGAACATGCAGTCGATATGGCCATAACCCGGCACCACATGGCGGCTGAACAACTCGGGGCCATGCAGATCCACCAGCCGGTCGTAGGTCTTCTCCGTGCTCTCCGGCAAATAGCACTGGTTATCGGCGCCACTGATAAAACAGATCGGCAATTGCAGCCGGCTGAAATGCGGCATGTAGACGTCGTTGCCCTTGAAGTCCACCAGGTGCCCCTTGCGGCAGATCAGCGCCAGGTGCTCGAAGGTCTGGATATTCGATTGGCCGAACAGCTCATGCAGGTTGTCGTGCAGGGTTTCGTTGAGGGTGTCGTGACGGTACAGCGAGGCATACATGAAGGTGATCCGGTGACAGACCGGATTGGTGCAGTAACCCTGGGCCTCGATCCGCGCATAGACGTTGAGGGCCTTGTCATAGAGTTTGTTGAACCAACTCTCCTTGCTGTCGGCATAGGCGGTCAGCGACTTGATGCCCACCGCCTCCAGCGCCCCCGGCAGGTGCAGGCCGGCCTTGATCCCGGTCGCCGTGGCCACCACCGTGTCCGCGGCAATCTGCGAGCAGACCACCGAGCGCACATCCTGCAATCCCGCCAGCATCGACATGAAGAAGGTCGTGGCGCCATAGCAATGCACCACGCACTGCACATCCCGGGCCCCGGTGGCCTGGCGAATCTGCGCGATGGCCGCCTTGTAGTCGTACTGGGCGATCTGGTCGCCGTTCCACTCGTGCTTGCTCGCCGGCAACAGGATGCTGACCCGGAAATCCAGCAGCCAGACGTCGTAGTCGTGCTTGCACAGGTACTCCAGCAGGTTGGTCTGGATGGTATCGGTGGAGAAGATATTCGAGCCCACGCCCAACCCATGCACCAACATCACCGGACCTTTGCTGCCGGCCTGGTAACGGGTCAGGCGCAGTTGCACCTGGTCCTCGGTCTCGAAGAAATGCACCGTCGGCACCGGCGCATCCAGTGGCCGCTTGTGCCGGGGCGGCGCGTCCGGGTTGAAGTAGATATCGCCGGCAAACACCCCGCCGTAGCTTTCCCAGAGAATCCCGGCGAAGAACTTGCCGAAACGCGCCAGGGCCTCGATGCGCTCGCGCTCGTTACGGGCATTGAGCACCTTCATGGTGGTCATCTGCTTGGCGAAGTCGGCGGGCTTGATATGCATGACCCCGGAGCCGATCACCGCGCCGGTCTTGTCCGGGCCTTGGTAGAGCGTGACGTAAAGGGTGCTGGTGTCCGGCCAGATATTCAGCACGCCGTTGTCTTCGGGCACGGTCTTGAAGGCACTGAAGAAATAGTCGCGACCGTCCTCGGCGGTCAGCTTCATGTCGTAGTTCATATGGCGCACGCCGACCTGTTCCTGGTACTGCTCGAACAGGTTGAACACGCCGTTGCTGGCCGTCAGCGGATAAGGCGACAGCGCAGGGGCATTGAGGGTGCCGACCAGGGTCGCGGCATGCTCCGGCTCCTTGATCAGGCGATTGAGGTCGTTGCCGGTGATGGTCAGGGTGAACTCGATGGGTGAGTTCTGCGCCTCGCCGCTCTTGGCGGCCGCCTGGTAGACCGCCAGGTCGGTGCCCTGGGGCTGGGTGAAGTCCTTGGAGAAATAACCCTTCATGGTTTCGGTGAACTGCACCCCGAGGGTCGGCGGCGGCACCGGCTTGCGCGGTGCCGAGGGCAGGCGGTAGTCGATGACCCAGCCGCGATCGGCCGCCAGCAAGCCCATGTTGCGCTCGCTGACCGCCGAGATGGTCAGCAGCGGGTTGACCGCCAGGGAAGTCGGAATCACCGCCCCGTCGGTCACATACAGCCCCGGATAAACCGCATCGCCGTGGCTCCCGCTGAACACCTGGCCTTTGTGATTGACCACGCCTTGCGCGGCATCCTCGCCCATCACGCAGCCACCCAACGGGTGTACCGAGACGATGCTGTGCTTGAGCAACTTGGTCCAGATCGGGTTCGGCACCCAGACCCCGCCCAGGGCCTTGGTCGACTGATGCAGGCGTTCGTTGCCGAGCTTGAAGTTCTCCTGCTCGCCCACCCCGGGCCAGTCGATACGCAGTTGGTCCTTGTCGTCCAGCAACATGCGACCCTTGCCGTCGTCATGGCTCATGATCAGGTAGGTCTGCATATTGTGCAGCGCGCCGTAATACGGGCCGCGCAGAAAGCTCTCGGCCTCGCGGGCCTTGTAGTGGAGCTGGGCGCTGACGCCCTTGTCGGTGGCCTCGCCGATCATCCCGGCAAACCCGGCCATGGCCGGCACCATCGGCCGCCCCAGCGCGCCCGGGATCGAGCCCTCCTCGATCACCATGCGACTGCGCCAGTCACCTTCGGTGCGCATATCGATGATCGAGGTGATGCACGGCCCGACCGGCTCCATCTCCTTGGCCGAGTGGGCGCCGAAACCGATGCCGTTGATGGTCTGCTCGCAATTGTGGCCGAAGCCGAGGATATCGCCGTTGCCGCTCATGTTTTCGCCGAGCTGGTCGGACATCGGCACGCCTTTGCTGCGCGAACGCAGGAGGATTTCCGTGGAGCCCAGGGTGCCGGCGGAAACCACCACCACGTTGGCTCTGACAAACAGGGTCGGTGCCGAGAACTTTTCCCGGCCGCTGTCCAGGTACTGGAAGTGCACGATCCAACCGTCACCGTCACGCTCCAGATGGCGCACCTCGGCCTGGCAGAAAATCTCCGCGCCGTGATTCCAGGCATCCGGCAGGTAGTTCATCAGGGTGGTGTTCTTGGCTTTGTTGTTACAGCCCGAGACGCAGTCACCACACTGGTTGCACGGCAGCTGTTCGACGCCGACATGGTTGAGGTTGTTGGGCAGCTTGTCGAAGGTCACGTTGATCGGTGGCGTATAGAAATGCGCTTTTTCCTCGAGAAAGTCCGCCGACTTGCGGTTGGCGTCCAGCTTCGCCAGTTTCGGTCCGGAGGCCGGATACGGATTGGGCTTGAGCATTTCCCGAGCCCGCGCATAACCTTCGGCCAGCAGCGTGTCACGATGATCGCGCACCGCCTGGGGCCAGCGTGGGTCCTCGAAGACCCCCGGCTCCGGCTCCAGGGACACGTTGGCGTTGATCAGCGAAGTCCCGCCCAGGCCGCAACCGACCACCACGTTCTGCTGGGCATTGACGTGCAGGTCGAACAGACCGGTGCGCGAACCGATATGGCCGTCCGGGTCATGCACCTGCAACTCCTCCGTCGCCGCGATCATGGTGTTGGGGTATTCCCCCGGCTGGATCTCGCGTCCGCGCTCCAGCAGGCAGACACTTTTCCCGGCCCGCGCCAGCCGCGACGCGGCGATACCACCGCCGTAGCCGGAACCGATCACGATGACGTCGTAGCGTTCCTTGATCTCACTGATGGATGTCGAAATCCGTGTCATGACTATCTCCCTGGGCGTGGGCATGGCTGGCAGAAACGTTGTGTACCTGAGCCTTGAGTCAAGGTGGCGCCCAAGAGGGTGTCAATAAACACCCTTAGAACTGTATGAAATTTGATCTATAGCGCTATGGGCTATAAGAACCGGGGCTTTGCGGCCTTAGCGAACAACTTATCCACAGAGCCACCCACAGTAAATGTGCGCAAGTAGCGCTTTATGCACCGTCGACACTGAAGGAATCTGAATAAAATCCGTGACTTATTCAGAAAGGTCTATTCAGGCAGTCTTTGATCGTTTTTTAATCAAAACCTTGAAGACCACGTTTTTAAAGGCCTATAGAGGACCGCGAACACCTTATCCACAGAAGCGCCAACAGACTTTGTGTGCAAGTCGGGCACTTTTCCAGTCATCTGTGGAAAACCGCTGAAAGCCGCGAGATATGAAGGTTTCAGGCCTGTCGAGGGCTGTAAAAGGCCTGTTTGGGTGTTTTTTGACCAACCCTCTACAGACCATATAAAACAAGGCCTACAGAGGACAGCAAACATCTTATCCACATATACGCCAACAGACTTTGTTAACAAGTCGGCGCCCGAGCGAACCTCGGCAACGCCCTTATCCACATAAAAATCCGAATAAAAACCGTCGGTTAGGTTGATCATTTTTCATACGAAGGGCTACAGACGTTGATTGGCATGGGCTGTAGCCATGCACAAACACCTTATCCACAGGCCGGCCCACAGTCTCTGTGGACACTTGGCCGTCAAGCGAAGGCTTATGGTTTTACACGGCGGGAAATGAAGCCCTCAAGCGTCCGACTACACTCTGTCCACAACGCGCCATGTTCTTGCAGTGGAGGTATGGAGGTGTCTTGGCCACACGCTTTGCGAGAGAACCCGATGCGCCATCCATACACCCTGCTCGTCGTCTTCTACCTGATCCTGGCCGGCAGCGCCGAGGCCAACTGTTTTCAGGACGCCGGCGAGCGTTATCACATCGACCCGCTGCTGCTCTACGCCATCGCCCAAGTCGAGTCGGGCATGAACCCGGCGGCGCTCAATATCAACCGCGACGGCAGCCGCGATATCGGCCTGATGCAAATCAACAGCCGCCATCTGCCGCGCCTGGCGGCCTTTGGTATCGACGAGCACAAGCTGCAGAGCGAGCCCTGCACCAGTGTCATGGTCGGGGCCTGGATTCTGGCGCAGTTTATTCAGCAGTTGGGTTACGGCTGGCCGGCCGTGGGCGCCTACAACGCCGGCGCCCTGCCGGAGCAGGGCGACGGACGCGAGCACTATGCGTTGCAGGTGTGGCACTACTACCGTGAGTTGTTGGTGCTGTACCGATCTACACGGCGCTGAACGGGCTTCAGCGCAGCACGCCTTCCTCGATCAGCAGCTTGAGAATGGCATCGGCCCCGGCCTCGGCACTGACGCCCTTGAGCACCTGCCCACCGCCGCCGCTGGCCTTGGCCGTGGCCGCTTTCATCCGGTCGGCGCCGCTCTTGGCCTTGATCACCTTCAAGCGCTTGGGCCGTGGCTTGGCCGGTTGCAGCAAGGCGCCTGTGAATAACTCATCCTCCAGCACCTCCACTTCCTCGGCCTGCAACACACCCCGTTGCGCCGGTCCGTAGGCGCTCTGCCGTGGCTTGGGCGCGGCGTTATCCACCGTCGCGAGAAACGGCAGACGGACTTTCAAACGACGCCGCTGCCCCCGCGGCAAAGCTTGCAGCACATGGGCCACGCCGTGTTCGATGGACTCGACCTGGGCCAAGCCCACCACCAGCGGCCAACCGAGGTTTTCCGCCAGCAGAAACGGCAGCATGCCCGAGCCTTCACCGGTTTCCGCCTGGCTGCCGGTGAGCACCAACTGGGCGCCGGCGTCGCGAAGATAATCGGTCAGGACTGGCAGCGCATCGGCGCCGGCCGGTTGTTCCAGCACCCGCAATTCGTCCAGGCCCATGCCCAGGTAAGCCCGCAGCGCCGGCTCCGAGACATCGCCGGCATGCACCACCTGCAAGTTATCCCCAGCCAGTTGCAAACCCAGTTCCACCGCGCGGGCATCCTGTTCGGCGCGACGGGCGCGGCCGGAGGTGGGGTGGGCGCCGATGGAGACCAGGCTGATTACATTCGTACTCATGACGTCATCCCTACCTTAAGCCGCATCGCGCTTGGCGCCGTTGCGGTATGCCGTCACCGCCGCGATCAGGGCGCGGAAGATCTCGCTGCTTTCGCCGATCACCGACAGGTCGGCGCGCTTGATCATGTCGCAACCCGGATCGAGGTTGATCGCCACCACCTTGTCGCAGGCACCGATGCCTTGCAGGTGCTGGATCGCCCCGGAAATCCCCACGGCCACATAGACCCGCGCGGTGACCCAGGTGCCGCTGGCGCCGACCTGACGGTCGCGGGACATGAAGCCATCGTCCACCGCCACCCGCGACGCGCCCTCGGTGGCGCCCAAGGCCGCCGCTGTTTCGTGGAACAGCGCCCAGTCCTTGACCCCGTTGCCGCCGGAGAAAATAAATTCGGCTTCGGCCATGGGAATCGCCCCCGGGTCCACCGCCACCGCGCCGAGATCTTCGATCCTCGGCAAGCTGCGCACCACGCTTGTGGATAACTCCACGGGCAAGGCTTCATGACGGGTTTCGCTGACCGGCTCGGCGCATTCGGCGGCGGCCAGGATCAACCGGGCCAAGGGCCGCGCCAGATCCTGCAGGCCTGCACCGGCACGGCCGATGCACTCCTCGCCCTTGACCTGCCAGACCCGCGTGGCCGGGCGCTCACCCAGGCTCGCGGCCAGGCGGCGGCCCAGTTCGCCACCACCGCTGCGGCTGTCCGGCAGCAACCAGTGACGGGGATTGAACTGGTTATCCACAGCACGCAGGCCCTGGACCCGTTGTTCCGGTGAATAACCGCTGAACTCATTGCCGTCGAGCACCAGCAGGCGGTCGACGCCGGCGGTTTCGAAAGCGGATTCCTTGTGCTCGCCAAAGACCACGGCCAATACCGCGCCGTCCTTGCCGGCCATCTGATGGGCCAGGCCCAGCAGGTCGCGGTCGTGACTGCTCAGGCGACCGCCGACCATATCCGGTACCACGCTGATATAAAACGCCGGTTGCGGCACCTGATGCAGTGGCAGCAGCACTTCGACGCTGGCCGAACGCTTGGTGGCGCCGCCCTGCTGGGCGCCGCTGCGGTCGATGCGCTTGATACCGTTGGGGCCGATAAAGCCGACGCCATGGACATTCTTGCGGACCAGGCCGTTAGGCCCCATCCAGCTCTGTTGCTGCGGTTGCATGGCCGCGTGCAACGGGTGCAGGCGGTTACGGGCGATCCACTCGGCGCGAGGGTCGCGGCGGATAATATCGCTCATCAGTGCACCTCCGCGGGTTCACGCTTGGGGGCCGGTTTGCTCGGCGCCGCTTCTTCAAGCAGGGCGTCGGCCACCAACTCGGCCAGATCCTTGATCAGCGGACGCGGTTCGACCACGCCTTCGAGCATCGCCGTGCATTGCGGGCAACCGACCGCCACCAGTTCGGCACCGGTTTCGCGGATGTCGTCCATGCGCATATCGGGAATCCGCTGCTTGCCGGGAATATCGGTGATCGGCGCGCCACCACCGCCGCCGCAGCAACGGGAACGGAAGCCGGAGCGCTGCATTTCCTTGACCTCGATCCCCAGGGCCCGCAGTACATCGCGCGGCGCTTCATACTCGCCGTTGTAGCGGCCGAGGTAGCACGGATCGTGATAGGTCACGCTGTTGCCTTTGTGCTGCCCGAGGTTCAGGGCACCGGCGCCGATCAGTTCGGCCATATAGGTGCTGTGATGCTGCACCAGGTACTCGCCGCCGAAAGCACCGTATTCGTTTTTCAGCACATGGAAACTGTGGGGGTCGCAGGTGACGATGCGCTTGAAGCTGTATTTGGCCAGAGTCTGGATATTGCGTTTGGCCAACAGCTGGAAGGTTGCCTCGTCGCCCAGGCGCCGGGCCACGTCACCGCTGTCGCGCTCTTCCAGGCCGAGTACCGCGAAGTCGACCTTGGCCGCCTTCAGCACTTTGACGAAAGCACGCAGGGTGCGCTGGTTGCGCATGTCGAAGGCACCGTCGCCGACCCAGAACAGCACGTCGGTGGTTTTCTTCTCGCCGAGCAGGTTGAGGTTCAGGTCCGCCGCCCAGTTCATCCGACCGCCCGGGGCGAAACCGCCGGGGTTGTCGGTGGCGATCAGGTTTTCCAGGACTTCGGCGCCCTTGTTCGGGGTCGCGCCTTTTTCCAGGGTCAGGTGACGGCGCATGTCGACGATGGCATCGACGTGCTCGATCATCATCGGGCATTCCTCGACGCAGGCGCGGCAGGTGGTGCAGGACCACAGGGTCTCGGCGTCCACCAGGCCGTTGACGATCGGCTGGTGCGGGTTGCCCGAATGCTCGCCGATGGCTTTGCCCGGATACGGGCTGCCGGCGAAGTTCGCGTCGGTGCCGCCGGCCAGGCCGACCACCATGTCCTGAATCAGCTTTTTCGGGTTCAACGGCTGGCCGGCGGCGAATGCCGGGCAGGCGGCTTCACATTTACCGCACTGCACGCAGGCGTCGAAGCCCAGCAGTTGGTTCCAGGTGAAGTCCTTGGGTTTCTCCACGCCCAGCGGCGCCTTCGGGTCGCTCAGGTCCAGCGGCTTGAGGCCGGTGGAACGGCCGCCGCCGAAGCGTTCGGCGCGGCGGTGCCAGGCCAGGTGCAGGGCACCGGCGAAGGCGTGTTTCATCGGGCCGCCCCAGGTCATGCCGAAAAACAGCTCCGACACGCCCCACAGCACACCGAGGCCGAGGATCAGCGCCAGTACCCAGCCGCCGAAATCTTCCGGAAGGATCCCGGCCACCGGCAGGGTCACCAGGAAGAACGACGCCGAGAACGCCAGCAGGCTTTTCGGCAGGCGCATCCACGGGCCTTTCGACAGACGGGAAGGCGGGTTGCGGCGACGCAGGTAAACAAAGATCGCACCGACAAACATCACCGCCGACATCAGCAGCAAGGCATAGCCGAGGATGCGGTTATGCAGGCCGAAACCGTGCACCAGGATCGCCAGGACGATGGATGCCACTGCACCACCGGCCGTGGCAACGTGGGTGTTGGCAATGTATTTGTCCCGCGCCACCACGTGGTGCAGGTCGACCATATAGCGCTTGGGCATGGCGAAAAGGCCGCCGAGCAGATCGACTTTCGACGGTCGACCGCGACGCCACATGGCTACCCGCCGCAGCGCGCCGAGGACGGCAAGGCCCAGGGCGGCAAACAACAGGATGGGAAGAAGGGTGTTCAACATGGTGCAGCTCCCAAAGACCTCGGGGCTTGGTAACAGCCGGCTGGCTGGCGATTCAGGTGACGCGGTGCATCAGGCAGTCCGCGTTATCGTTCATCGCCAGCAAGCCGGCTCCTACAGGAGGTTGGCTTAGAAATCCTTGCACAGACGCAACGCGTCATAGATCGCCGCGTGCGTGTTGCGCTGGGCCACACAGTCGCCGATGCGGAACAGCAAGTAACCGTCGCCCGACTCGCTCAGCGAAGGCTGCGGCTTGATCGCGAACAGGGCTTCGACATCGATCTGGCCCTTGTTGCGCGAACCTTCCTTGAGCCCGTAGTAGATTTCCTCGTCCGGACGCACGCCGTTCTCCACCACCACCTGGTCCACCACCCGCTCTTCCTTGGCGCCGGTGTATTCGTTCTCCAGCACCGCCACCAGCTTGTCGCCCTCGCGATAGACCTTTTCCAGCATCATGTCGCCGGTCATGATCACTTCTTTCGGGTACATGCTGCGGTAGTAGGTTGGGAACGACGTACCGCCAATCGCCACGCCCGGCTTGATATCGTCGGTGACGATTTCCACCTGGCTGCCCTTGTCGGCGAGGAAGTCGGCCACCGACATACCGGTGAACTCGCAGATGGTGTCGTAGACCAGCACGTTCTTGCCCGGTGCGACCTTGCCATCGAGCACGTCCCAGCTGCTGACCACCAGCCCTTCGGCGGCGCCCCAGTGTTCGTTCTGTTCCAGGTTCGGATGCCCGCCGACGGCCAGCACCACGATATCCGGACGCAGGTCGAGGATAGTCGCGGCATCGGCGGCGGTACCCAGACGCAGGTCGACCTTCAGACGCGCCAGCTCCAGTTGGAACCAGCGGGTGATACCGGCGATCTGGTCACGCTGCGGCGCTTTCGAAGCCGTGGTGATCTGCCCGCCGATGGCGTCTTTCTTCTCGAACAGGGTCACATCGTGCCCACGTTCGGCGGCCACACGAGCGGCTTCCATCCCGGCAGGACCGGCACCGACGATCACCACCTTGCGCTTGACCCCGGTGGATTTCTCGATGATATGCGGCACGCCCATGTATTCACGGGAGGTCGCGGCGTTCTGGATGCAGAGTACGTCCAGGCCCTGGTACTGGCGGTCGATGCAGTAGTTGGCACCGACGCACTGCTTGATCTGGTCGATCTGGCCCATCTTGATCTTGGCGATCAGGTGCGGGTCGGCGATATGCGCGCGGGTCATGCCGACCATATCGACATAACCGCCTTCGAGAATGCGGGTCGCCTGGTTCGGGTCCTTGATGTTCTGCGCGTGCAGCACCGGAACCTTGACCACTTCCTTGATCCCGGCCGCCAGGTGCAGGAACGGCTCCGGCGGGAAGCTCATGTTCGGGATCACGTTGGCCAGGGTGTTGTGGGTGTCGCAACCCGAGCCGACCACACCGAGGAAATCGAGCATGCCGGTGTCATCGTAATACTTGGCGATCTGCTTCATGTCCTCGTGGGACAGGCCATCCGGGTGGAATTCGTCACCGCAGATACGCATGCCGACGCAGAAATCGTCGCCGACTTCCTTGCGCACGGCCTTGAGCACTTCCAGGCCGAACTTCATCCGGCCTTCGAAGGTACCGCCCCATTCGTCGGTGCGCTTGTTGACCCGCGGGCTCCAGAACTGGTCGATCATATGCTGGTGCACGGCGGACAGTTCGACGCCATCCAGGCCGCCTTCCTTGGCCCGGCGCGCGGCCTGGGCGTAGTTGCCGATCACCCGCCAGATCTCTTCCGGCTCGATGGTCTTGCAGGTGGCACGATGCACCGGCTCACGCACGCCCGAGGGCGACATCAGGGTCGGCCAGTTGAAGCCGTCCCAACGCGAACGACGCCCCATGTGGGTAATCTGGATCATGATCTTGGCGCCATGCTTGTGCATGGCGTCGGCCAGGTTCTGGAAGTGCGGGATGATGCGGTCGGTGGACAGGTTCACCGAACTCCACCATTCCTGCGGGCTGTCGATGGCCACTACGGACGAACCGCCGCAGATCGCCAGGCCGATGCCGCCCTTGGCCTTCTCTTCGTAATAACGGATATAACGTTCGGTGGTCATGCCGCCGTCGGTGGCATACACCTCGGCGTGGGCGGTACTGAGCACGCGGTTGCGGATGGTCAGTTTGCCGATCTGGATCGGCTGGAACATTGCTTCGAAAGCCATGGTGCGATCCTCGACTTACAACGGCTTGACGGTGAACAAGCCGTCGTCGTGACCTTCTTCGGAGCCACCGTAGACCTGCTCGGCCACGGTACGAATCGCGCTGCCGCGTGCTGCCAGGATCTGGTCCATGGCGCCGGCGAACCAGCCGGTGAACATATAGTCGACCTTGCGCCCGACCTTGCCGTAGACATAGACGAACGCCGAATGCTCGAGCTTGACGCTGGCGGTGCCTTTGTCCAGGTCGATGTCCTGGATCTTGAACAGGCCCCAGCCGCGTTGCGACAAACGCTTCATGTAGTGCTCGAACACCGCGACGCCTTCCAGGCCATGGCATTCGGCTTCTTTTTCACACCAGTGCCAGGCGGACTTGTAGCCGGCCTTGTAGAGGATCTCGGCGTAGGCGTCGGCGCCCAGGACTTCTTCGATGCCCATGTGATTGTTGACGAAGAAGTGCCGTGGCACGTAGAGCATCGGCAGGGCGTCGGACGTCCAGACACCGGTTTCGCTGTCGACTTCGATAGGCAGTTGCGGGGCGATTTTAGCCATGGGTAACACTCCAGAATTCGTTGATCGCGGCTGGCCGCTTACGCCCTGCGCGACCGGCGCGCAGGGTGTGTGTCAGTTGGGAAAAGACCGCGGCGTTATTCGCCCCAGACGTCCTTGAGGACGGTGACCCAGTTTTCGCCCATGATTTTTCGCACCACGCGCTCAGGGTGACCGCGCTTGAGCAGGGTCTCGGTGAGGTTGGGGAACTCGCCCACGGTGCGGATGCCCAGCGGGTTGATGATCTTGCCGAAGCTGGTCAGACGACGGGCGTAGCCCTTGTCGTGGGTCAGGTATTCGAAGAAGTCCTGGCCGTGGCCCTGGGTGAAGTCGGTGCCGATGCCGATGGCGTCTTCGCCGACGATATTCATCACGTATTCGATGGCCTCGGCGTAGTCGTCGATGGTCGAATCGATGCCCTTGGCGAGGAACGGCGCGAACATGGTCACGCCGACAAAACCACCATGGTCGGCAATGAACTTCAGTTCGGCGTCGGACTTGTTGCGCGGATGTTCTTTCAGACCCGAAGGCAGGCAGTGGGAATAGGTCACCGGCTTCTTCGATTCGAGGATGACTTCTTCGCTGGTCTTGGAACCGACGTGGGACAGGTCGCACATGATGCCGACGCGGTTCATTTCAGCGACGATCTCGCGACCGAAGCCCGACAGACCGCCGTCACGCTCGTAGCAGCCGGTGCCCACCAGGTTCTGGGTGTTGTAGCACATCTGCACAATGCCGACGCCCAGCTGCTTGAAGATCTCGACATAGCCGATCTGGTCTTCGAAAGCGTGGGCATTCTGGAAGCCGAAGAGGATGCCGGTCTTGCCCAGCTCCTTGGCCTTGCGAATATCGGCGGTGGTGCGCACCGGCATCACCAGGTCGCTGTTCTCGCGGATCAGTTTCTGGCTCGAGGCGATGCTGTTGACGGTGGCCTGGAAGCCCTCCCACACCGACACGGTGCAGTTGGCGGCGGTCAGCCCGCCTTTGCGCATGTCCTCGAACAGTTCGCGGTTCCACTTGGCAATGATCAGCCCGTCGATAACGATGCTGTCGGCGTGCAGTTCGGCTGGGCTCATCAGGCTGTCCCCTATTAGCGATTCACGCGCCGAATCGTCTGCCGGCGCTTTGGGGTCAGCATATGCCCAGGGGACCGGAGAGCCGGGTGCAAAAACGACAGGGGAATTGCCGAAAGCGTCAATCCGCGACAAAGGGGCGTTGCCATGGGCATTTCCGGCCCGTAGGTTTAAGTACTTGTCCATGTACGACTATTCTTTGGCCCGGGCTTGAGACAGAATTGCCCTCCATCGCTCTGCCACCTCTTTTGATCAAGGATCGGGACGCCGCAATGAAATCGATTTTCCTGGCTTTGGCGCTTGTCAGCCTGGCTGCCCACGCGGCCGAAGACGCGGACAACTCGCCCTGCGACGCGGTCGAAAACGACCAGCAGACCCTGGAGTGCGCCACCTACAGCAAGAACACCGCCGAGCAATTGCTCAAGGAAAACTTCGAAGCGCTGCTGGACCGGGTCAAGACGCAATACGCCAATGACAAGGCGCAAGCAGCCGATATCACCGGCAAGCTGCAGGCGGCCCAACAGCTCTGGATCAAGTCGCGGGATGCCGATTGCGCCATTGCGCCGCTGCCGGCCAAACCCGGGAGCAAGCCGTTCACCATCGACCAGTACGACTGCCTGGCGAGCAAGAGCGACGAACGGTCGGAGTTTCTCGAGTCGATTGCCCAGGAATAATCCCGGGCGGCTGTCTACACTGGAGCGCATCCCGTCCTGAATTGGCTGTACAGGCGAGTCGTTGACGATCATCACAGGATCTTCATATGCGCTCACTTTCAGCCATTCCGCTGTATGCCTTGGCGATTTTTCTCGCCATTGTGCTGTTTATTGAAATCGGTCGCCGCATCGGCAACCGCCATCTGGCCCTCGACCCCGAGGGTGCGCGGACCGGCACCAGCGCCATCGAAGGCGCGGTTTTTGGCCTGTTGGCGCTGTTGATCGCCTTCACCTTTTCCGGCGCGGCCACCCGGCTGGATGCCCGGCGCAATCTGATTGTCGAAGAAACCAACGCCATGGGCACCGCCTGGTTACGCCTGGATCTGTTGCCGCCGGCCAACCAACCGGCCTTGCGCCAGGCGTTTCGCGACTATGTGGACGCACGCATCGCCTACTACCGCGACCTCAACGAACTCGACCGTTCCAGCCTGGAAAACGCGCGGGGCAATGCCTTGCAGCTGGAGATCTGGAAACAGTCGGTCGCCGCGCTGCCGCAGATGCCCACGCCGGCGCTGGGCTCCAATCTGCTGCAAGCCCTCAACTCGATGATCGACATCACCACCACCCGTGGCGTGGCCCAGGACACCCACCCGCCACTGGTGATCTACCTGATGCTGGTCGCCCTGACCCTGGTCAGCGCCCTGTTCATCGGTTACGACATGGCCGGCACGGCCAGGCGCAACTGGCTGTACAGCCTGGGTTATGCGCTGGTGATGGTCTGTGTGCTGTATGTGATCCTGGATTTCGAGTACCCGCGGATCGGCCTTATCCGCGTCGACTACTTCGACCAGATCATGCTCGACCTGCGCAAAACCATGGATTAACGCGCCCTGCACGGGCCACGGACAGCGACTAGACTGGGCAGTGAACCCACTCATTCAAAAGGAACTTGAATGTACGCGCCCCGAGAAACCGAACATGACTACCTCTTTACCCGAGGTGTCCTGCTGCTTTTCCTGATTTTCCTGGCCTTTGGCATGGCGGCGCTGTCCAAGAGCGGCGGGCTGCTGTATGCCGCCATCAAGGCGGCGCCACGGGAAGTGACCGGCACCATCACGCAGGTCATCAATACCCGCAAAGAGGCTTCCCCGGCGGATATCTACTACGCCTTCGACTACGAAATGGGCCACCGCGGCCAGGGCATTCACTCGCTGAACGCCAGGGTACAGAACCCGACGTACCAGATCGGCGATCATGTGCAGATCGTCTATTCCGACTGGTTTCCGAGCTTTCACAGCCTGAAGACCGAATTCAGCTTCAAACGCGCGGACTTCTATATCTTCAGCGCCAGTGTGAGCCTGATTGCGCTGTGCCTTTGCCTGCTGTGCTGGAATTACCGGCAGATGGCCAGGTTTCGTGAGGAGGGTGTCTACTACTGAGCGCCTCCGGCTAATCGCCGCTGCCCCACTGTAGGAGCGAGCTTGCTCGCGATGGATGGCCAGACACCACGGGGTATCAGACTTCCCGCGTTATCGTTGACCACCATCGCGAGCAAGCTCGCTCCTACAAGGGGTAACATGGCGCCTCCCCCAACGCTCCAAGGACTCCAATGACCCTCTGCGGCATCGAAATCAAAGGCAGCGAAGCCATCTTCGCCATCGCCACCTTGCAGGGCAGCGCCCTCGCGCACGTGGCCGTCGCCATCAAGAAAATCGCCCTGGACGAGGATGACGAGGCCGCCAACGTCAAAGCCTTCGCCGCCCAAGTCAAGGCGTTCGTCCAGGACGCGGGCATCGAGCGGATTGCTATCAAGAAGCGCAGCAAGAAAGGTGAGTTTGCCGGTGGGCCGACCACTTTCAAGATCGAAGGGATTTTCCAGTTGCTGGAAAACTGCGAGGTGACGCTGCTGTCACCGCAGACCATCAACGCGCAGAACAAGAAGTTCGACTTCGCCCTGCCGGCCACGCTGAACAAATATCAGCATGAAGCCTATAAGACGGCCTGTGCGGCGCTGATGAAAAAGTAAGCCGGGTCTTTCAACACCGCCACCCTGTAGGAGCCGGCTTGCTGGCGATGAGGCCAGGGAGTCTTGCATCGCCTTATCGGCCGCCATCGCCAGCAAGCCGGTTCCTACAAGGGTGGTGTTCGGCCTTCATGCCCGGTGCTGCGCGCAACACCACCTACACCTTGATCCCGCGCCGATCCTCCCGCGGGCACTGGGCAAATCGCGCCCGGTAGCTGCGGGTGAAATATGATGGCGACTCGAACCCACTGGCGATGCTCACCTCCAACACGCTCATGTCCGTCTGGCGCAACAACTGCCGCGCCTTCTCCAACCGCAAGCCCAGGTAGAAATTGCTCGGCGTGTCCTTCAGATACAGCCGAAACAAACGCTCCAACTGGCGCCGCGTGACCTTGATCGACTCCGCCAGCTCCAGCGTGCTCAACGGCGGCTCCATATGCTGTTCCATCTCCCCGACCACATGCACCAGCTTCTTGTTGCTGATGCCGTAGCGCGTTGCGATCTGCATGCGCTGGTGGTCCTTGCGCGGGCGGATACGCCCCAGCACGAACTGCTCGGACACCTGGATCGCCAGTTCCGGGCCGTGGGCCTGGCCGATCAGGTCGAGCATCATGTCGATGGACGCAGTCCCCCCGGCACAGGTGATCCTCCGGCGATCGATCTCGAACAGTTCCTGGGTCACTTCCAGCTGTGGATAAGATTCCTTGAAGGCCTCCAGCGCCTCCCAGTGCAGGGTCACCCGGTGCCCTTCCAGCAGACCGGCTTCGGCCAGCACCACGCTGCCGGTGTCGATACCGCCCAACGTCACGCCTTCATGGTCCAGGCGCCGCAACCAGTGCGCCAACGTCGAAGTGGCGAACTTCAGCGGCTCGAAACCCGCCACCACCAATAACGTCGCCCCCTTCTTCAACGGCTCCAGCGCCGCATCGGCGTTGACCGACATGCCATTGCTCGCCAGCACCGCCCCACCATCGGCACTCAATACATGCCAACGATACAGCTCGCCGCGAAAGCGATTGGCCACCCGCAGGGGCTCGATCGCCGAGATAAAACCCATCGCCGAAAAACCCGGCATCAACAAGAAATAGAAATCCTGGGACATGGAACGCGCTCGCAAGACGGGTAGCGTTCCCGACGTGATACGCCAGTTGCACGACGGCCACAAGAGCACAGGTCGCTGCTGTGCAAGAGTCGGTCGCCGCTGTGCGTTTTCAGCAAGGCCGGGCTGCGTAACGTGGCATCACCGGCGCACAAAGACACCGGGCCCCACAATAACGTCCTGCCGAGGAAACCATCATGAAACGACTGATCAGCCGCTGTGCGCTCGCACTCACCGGTACCGCGCTCCTGAGCACAGGGGTCATGGCCGCGGACCAAGCCTCCTGCCAGAACGTTCGCCTCGGCGTGGTCAACTGGACCGATGTCATGGCCACCAGTGCCATGACCCAGGTGCTGCTCGATGGCCTGGGCTACCAGGTCAAGCAGACCAGCGCCTCCCAGCAAATCATCTTCGCCGGCATCCGCGACCAGCGCCTGGACATGTTCCTGGGCTACTGGAACCCGCTGATGACCCAGACCATCACCCCGTTCGTCGACGCCAAGCAGGTCAAGGTCCTGGCCGAACCGAGCCTCAAGGACGCCCGCGCCACCCTGGCCGTGCCCACTTACCTGGCCGACAAGGGCCTGAAGACCTTCGCCGACATCGCCAAGTTCGAGAAAGAGCTGGGCGGCAAGATCTACGGCATCGAGCCCGGCTCGGGCGCCAACACCCAGATCAAGGAAATGATCGCCAAGAACCAGTTCGGCCTGGGCAAGTTCCAACTGGTGGAGTCCAGTGAAGCGGCCATGCTCTCGGCGGTGGATCGCGCCGTGCGGCGCAAGGAAGCCGTGGTGTTCTTCGGCTGGGCGCCGCACCCGATGAACGTCAACGTGCAGATGACCTACCTCACCGGCAGCGAAAACGCCCTGGGTCCGAACGAAGGCATGGCCACCGTCTGGACCGTCACCGCGCCGACCTACGCCGAACAATGCCCGAACGTGAACAAGCTGCTGAGCAACCTGACCTTCAGCGCCGCCGACGAGAGCCGCATGATGCAACCGCTGCTCGACCACAAGGACGCGCTGGAGTCAGCCAAGCAGTGGCTCAAGGATCACCCACAGGACAAGGCCCGCTGGCTGGAGGGTGTGACCACCTTCGATGGCAAGCCGGCCGCTGAAAACCTGCAATTGACCAGCAAGTAAATCACCGAAAATCGCACCCGCAGCCCTTGATGGCTGCGGTGTGAACCACCACGCCTGTAAGGAACCCGCACCATGAACCACGACGTCATCATCACCTGCGCACTCACCGGTGCTGGCGACACGACCGGCAGAAGCCCTCACGTTCCGGTCACGCCCAAACAGATCGCGGCGGCTGCCGTGGAAGCGGCCAAGGCCGGTGCCACCGTGGTCCATTGCCACGTGCGCAACCCCGAAACCGGCAAGTTCAGCCGCGACGTGGCCCTGTATCGCGAAGTGATGGAGCGTATCCGCGAGGCGGACGTGGACATCATCGTCAACCTCACCGCCGGCATGGGCGGCGACCTGGAAATCGGTGCCGGCGAGAACCCGATGGAGTTCGGTCCGAACACCGACCTGGTCGGTCCGCTGACCCGCCTGGCCCATGTCGAGGCGCTGCTGCCGGAAATCTGCACCCTGGACTGCGGCACCCTGAATTTCGGCGACGGCGACACCATCTACGTCTCCACCCCGGCGCAACTGCGCGCTGGCGCCAAACGTATTCAAGAGCTGGGCGTGAAAGCCGAGCTGGAAATCTTCGACACCGGCCACCTGTGGTTTGCCAAGCAACTGATCAAGGAAGGCCTGCTGGACGACCCATTGTTCCAACTGTGCCTGGGCATTCCGTGGGGCGCTCCGGCGGACACCACCACCATGAAAGCCATGGTCGACAACCTGCCGGCGGGCGCGGTGTGGGCCGGTTTCGGCATCGGCCGCATGCAAATGCCGATGGCGGCGCAAGCGGTGCTGCTGGGCGGCAACGTGCGGGTCGGCCTGGAAGACAACCTGTGGCTGGACAAGGGCGTGCTGGCGACCAACGGCCAGTTGGTCGAGCGCGCCTCGGAAATCCTCAGCCGCCTGGGCGCCCGCGTCCTGACCCCGGCCGAAGGGCGGGTGAAGATGGGGCTGACCAAGCGCGGTTGATCCACTGACACACCTCTGCTCCTACAAGTGATCGTATTGCCAAAACCCTATTGCGCAGGAAGTTGCCATGAGCTTTATCACCGAAATCAAAACCTTCGCCGCCCTGGGCAGCGGTGTCATCGGCAGCGGCTGGGTCTCCCGCGCCCTCGCCCACGGCCTCGATGTGATCGCCTGGGACCCGGCGCCCGGTGCCGAAACGGCCCTGCGCAAGCGCGTCGCCAACGCCTGGGGAGCCTTGGAGAAACAAGGCCTGGCTCCAGGCGCTTCGCAAGACCGCCTGCGTTTTGTCGCCACTATCGAAGAGTGCGTGAAAGACGCCGACTTCATTCAGGAAAGTGCCCCGGAACGTCTTGAGCTGAAACTCGAACTGCACGGCAAGATCAGCGCCGCGGCCAAGCCCAACGCCTTGATCGGCTCCAGCACCTCGGGCCTGTTGCCCAGCGAATTCTATGAAGGCGCCACCCATCCGGAGCGCTGCGTGGTCGGTCACCCGTTCAACCCGGTGTACCTGCTGCCGCTGGTGGAAGTGGTCGGCGGCAAGAACACCGCCCCCGAAGCCGTGCAAGCCGCGATGAAAGTCTATGAATCCCTCGGCATGCGCCCACTGCACGTGCGCAAGGAAGTCCCGGGCTTTATCGCCGATCGCCTGCTGGAAGCGCTGTGGCGCGAGGCGCTGCATCTGGTCAACGACGGCGTCGCCACCACCGGCGAAATCGACGATGCGATCCGCTTTGGCGCGGGTCTGCGCTGGTCGTTCATGGGCACCTTCCTGACCTACACCCTGGCCGGTGGCGATGCCGGTATGCGGCACTTCATGGCCCAGTTCGGCCCGGCGTTGCAGTTGCCGTGGACCTACCTGCCTGCACCGGAACTGACCGAGAAGCTGATTGACGATGTGGTCGACGGCACCAGCGATCAGTTGGGCAAACACAGCATCTCGGCCCTGGAACGCTATCGTGACGACTGCCTGCTGGCGGTGCTGGAAGCGGTGAAAACCACCAAGGCCAAGCATGGCATGAGTTTCAGCGAGTAAGTTTTTCGGTGTCTGGGCGGACCCTTTCGCGGGCAAGCCCTGCTCCTACAGTTTTGTGTCGTACGCAAAAAATCATTCGACGCTGGACTGTAGGAGCAGGGCTTGCCCGCGAAGACGGCCTGACAGCCCCCCCTCATTCGTGATCTGTTCACCTCTTCGGACACCCACCATGCCCACCCTCACCACCTACACCACCGAAGTCATCCCCGACTGGGTCGACTACAACGGCCATCTGCGCGATGCCTTCTACCTGCTGATCTTCAGCTACGCCACCGACGCCCTGATGCTGCGCCTGGGCATGGACAGCGACAACCGCGAAGCCACCGGCAGTTCGTTGTTCACCCTCGAACTGCACCTCAACTACCTGCACGAAGTCAAACTCGGCGCCCAGGTCGAAGTACGCACCCAGATCATCGGCCACGACGCCAAGCGCCTGCACCTCTACCACAGCCTGCACTTGGTGGGCGGCGACAAGGAACTGGCCGGCAACGAACAGATGCTGCTGCACGTCGATCTGGCCGGCCCGCGCTCGGCCCCCTTCACCGACGCCGTGCTGGAAAAACTGCAAGCCATCATCGAAGGCCAGAGCGACCTGTCGCCCCCCGAATACATCGGCCGCGTGATTGGATTGCCCGCGAAAAAATAAGAATCCCCCGAAAAGGAGCTCACCGTGAACACCGCCGCCGCGTTTGCCGATTTCCGCAGTTACCCGCTGATCAGTGCCCTGACCGCCGCGCATCCGCTGCCGGATCGTATCGAGGTCTACTGGGCGGACGGGCGTATCAGTCCGTACCATCACGTGTGGCTACGGGACAACTGCCCGTGCCCGCAGTGCGTGTACACGGTGACCCGCGAACAGGTGCTGGAAATCGTCGATGTGCCCGAGGGCCTGGCCCCCGCCACCATCCGCATCGACAACACTGGCTGCCTGTGCATCGACTGGCAGGACGGCCATGCCAGCCGCTTCGACCCGGGCTGGCTGCGGGCGCACGCCTATGACGACGAGTCGCGGGTCGAGCGCCAGGCCGGCAAGCCGAAAAGCCGGCTGTGGAGCAGCAGCCTGGAGTTGCCGGTATTCGAGTTCGCCGCCCTCAAGGAGGACCCGAAAACCCTGCTGCACTGGCTATTGGCCTTGCGCGACACCGGCCTGACCCAGGTGCGTGGCGTACCGACCGAGCCTGGTTCACTGACCGAGGTGGCCAAGCTGATCTCGTTTATCCGCCAGACCAACTTTGGCGTGCTGTTCAACGTGCAATCCAAGGCCGACGCCGACAGCAACGCCTATACCGCCTTCAACCTGCCATTGCACAGCGACCTGCCAACCCGCGAGCTGCAACCGGGCCTGCAATTTCTGCATTGCCTGGTGAATGATGCCGAGGGTGGCGAGAGCATTTTCGTCGATGGCTTTGCCATTGCCGACGCGCTGCGCCGGGAAGACCCGGCGGCGTTCCGTGCCTTGAGCGAGATCCCGGTGGAGTTTCGCAACAAGGACCGGCACAGCGACTACCGCTGCCGGGCGCCGGTTATCGCACTGGACAGTACCGGGCAGGTCAGCGAGATCCGCATGGCCAACTTCCTGCGGGGCCCGTTCGAGGCGTCGGTGGAGCAGATGCCGGTGCTGTACGCAGCCTATCGGCGCTTTATTGCCATGACCCGTGAAGCGCGCTTTCGGATCATGCGGCGGCTCAACCCGGGTGAACTGTGGTGCTTCGACAACCGCCGCACCCTGCACGCCCGCAATGCCTTCGACCCGGCCACAGGGGCCCGGCATTTCCAGGGCTGCTATATCGATAGGGATGAATTGTTGTCGCGGATATTGGTGTTGCAGCGCTGAGTCCAGGATGAACTGAAAAATCGCGTTCCCAGGCCTGTTGCGATCCGTAGGAGCCTGGCTTGCCAGCGAATCTTTTGGCGATCTCAAGGGCCCTTTCGCGGGCAAGCCCTGCTCCTACAGTTTCGCGGCGTGCGCAGCATTGGCGCACGACACCGGACTGTAGGAGCAGGGCTTGCCCGCGAAGAACGATAACGCGATCCACCTATTGAATCCGATCAGCCTGTTTCATCACCCGCTGCTCCACCACTTCCAGCACATCACAACCCTCATCGAGCAACGTATACATCACCTCCAGCACATGCCGGAAATCCTGCTCATCCAGATTATTGATCGTGGCACAGGTCAGGGTTTGCGAAAGATCGCGGGCACCACGCAGTCGGCGACTGGCGAATGCGCAAAGGTCGCGCAGGGATGCATCAGGATTGAAGAATAAGACGGGGGTATCGGTGGTGTTGGATTGAAATGCAAGGAAGTTCGTCATTAAGGGCTCCATTTCAAGGGTAACAAACCACCTTCAATGCGAGGGTGATTGGATGGCTCCGTGAATGGACCGCGACGTCCAGTCATTGAATTGGCAATGACTGGAGGGACTATAGAGACGTTACACGGCCATGTACAAGCAAGTACGAGCCGGGATTTTTGAGAAAATGTTTCAATGTTTGTAGACGTCACGTCGATTACCGATCCTCACGACCAGGATACAAACCACTTGGTCCTGGATCTCCGAGATGATGCGGTAGTCGCCGACACGGTACTTCCAGAAATCTCCCAACTTGGAACCCTTCAAGGCCTCGCCAATACTGCGAGGATCCTCAAGATCCGCCACGCGCCCTCTGAGAAATTTCAGAATTCGCTGTACCGTCTGTGGGTCGAGTTTGCTCAGTTCTTTGGCCGCAGAAGATTCAAACTCAATCTTCCACGCCATACTGCCGCTCCAACTCTTCCAGCGTTACGGTTTGACTTCGGCCAGACCGAACATCCGCCAAGCGTTGCTCGGCCAGGTAGATATCCTCAAGATGATCAAGGTGTTCGAGGATCGCTTCTCGGGCATAAAATGTCTTGGTGCGACCGGTCGCGGTCGCCAAAGCTTGCAGACGGCTCTCGATCTCCACGGGCAGACGGATGGCGAGCATGTTGTGTACTCCCTCATAAGAATTGCTATACACGTATAGCTTAACAGTTCACCAGCCAACAGCGGCTGCCTTTCATCGGAAGCAGACTGACCTTCCAAGGCAAAAAAAACCCCGATCAAGCCGTGACAGGATCGGGGTGAGAGAGTGTGTCCGCAGAGACCCGCGCCGAGGGTGACCAAACCGTCGACAGGTCTACTGGTATCCAGTGTGCTCGCTTGCCCTGCCCGCGAGTTAGCCGAAAACGACCTGTTCATAGGTATCAGAGCCACTCGGGCAATCGGCTCTTGCCGACACTGCGCAGGGCTACCAGAATCGAAGCACGATCACATCGGAACAAGGACCAGCGCCATGATGTACGCGGATTTGATTGACCAGGAAGACCTGTTGGGCCAGCTCAAGTCCCTCGGCCTGCAAGTGCCGAGCGGTGCCACCGCCGAGCAAGCCTGCGAATGTGCGGTACGCGGCCTGGACGACGCCAGGGCCTATGAGCTGCGCAAGATGGTCAAGGATATGTACACCAGCAGCGCGACGATCTTGCCGGCCGTGCGCCAGGCGATAGACAAGCAGTTGTTGCCGGCGCTGGCGCGGTATCAGCAGACGCGGCCCTGACAGACCCGCCCTGTAAGCTTTCTGCCGCAAGCTGATTTTTCTGCATCGTTTGCAAAACTTTCAGCGATCTTGAAGGCCTCTTCGCGGGCAAGCCCTGCTCCTACAATCCTGCGTCGTGCGCCAATGCTGCGCACGCCGCGAAACTGTAGGAGCAGGGCTTGCCCGCGAATGAAGGCGACCCGGGCTTAGAGCCTCACGCTGGCAAACGTCGACTCATTACGCGCCTGGCTCAACGCCGACATCGGCCCGGACAACGGCGCCAATACCAACGCCTGCGGAATCGGCATCATCGCCACCTGCTGCGTAGTGTTGGAACCCACACGCTCGTCACGCGGCGGAATACCGAAGTACTCGCGGTAGCACTTGGAGAAGTGCGGCGTCGAAACAAACCCGCACACCGACGCCACTTCGATAATCGACATCGGCGTCTGCTTGAGCAACTGCCGCGCCCGGATCAAGCGCAGTTTCAGGTAGTAGCGCGACGGCGAACAATGCAGGTACTTCTGGAACAACCGCTCCAGCTGTCGACGGGACACGGCGACATACACCGCCAGCTCGTCCAGGTCGATCGGCTCTTCCAGGTTGGCTTCCATCAGCGCGACGATTTCCTGCAGCTTCGGCTGGTTGGTGCCGAGCATGTGCTTGAGCGGCACACGCTGGTGATCCTGTTCATTACGGATACGCTCGTAGACGAACATCTCCGAAATCGCCGCCGACAACTCACGACCATGATCACGGCTGATCAGGTGCAACATCATGTCCAGCGGCGCGGTGCCGCCGGAGCTGGTGAAGCGGTTACGGTCGAGGGTGAACAGGCGGGTACTCATGGCCACGCGTGGGAAGGCTTCCTGCATCGAAGCCAGACATTCCCAGTGCACGCTGCAATCGAAACCGTCGAGCAACCCGGCGCAGGCCAGGGCCCAACTGCCGGTGCACACGGCGCCGAGGCGGCGCGATTGACGCGCCTGGCTCTGCAACCAGGACACATGTTCACGGGTGACGGTGCGTTGAATGCCGATGCCGCCGCAGACAATCACGGTGTCCATGGCCGGCGCTTTGTGCATGGAGGCATCAGGGGTGATCTGCAGGCCGTCGCTGGCCCAGACCTGTCCGCCGTCGACGCTCAGGGTCGTCCAGCGATACAGCTCGCGGCCGGACAATTGGTTGGCCATCCGCAGGGGTTCTACGGCGGAAGCCAGGGAAATGAGCGTGAAATTGTCCAGCAGCAGGAAGCCGATGGATTGAGGCGCACGGTTCTGGGGTTGAGCCCCGGGCTGGAACGACGTCATCGCGAAATCTCCTCACACAAAGCGGGTGATGGCCTCAGGCGGAGGCTCTTGTTATGGCCCTCGATCTCTCGCGGAGAGGGGCTTTGCAATGACAGAGCAATTGCCATGCCGAAAGTTGAATGGGTATTCAATAACTCCTGAAAACGACGTCGCGGTGTGTCTATATAGCCCTTGCCACGAGTGCGGGTTATAAGGCGTGGGAAAGGTCTGTAAGCGCCCGGCTCAAGGGGCTTGAGCACTTCGGTAGCACTTGTGTTCCGGGCGCTGAGCGGCGCCGGGAAGGAGTGTCACCGCAAGCACGGTCGACCGGCGGTAACGGGGTGAAAAGCGGGTGTTGCGAAGGGCTACCAGTTACCTGTTTGCGACGCGCCAAAAGGTGGCGCGCCTTGGGGTGAATGGGCGATTTGTGCACAGGTTTTATTCTATGTTGCCTGGGCTGACGTCTTCGCGGGCAAGCCCTGCTCCTACAGTTTTTCGTCGTTCACAGAACTTGTGTACGCCACCACCCTGTAGGAGCAGGGCTTGTCGGATCGCCGCACCGCCGCGAAAGGGCCGGCACAATCACTACATCCCCTGGATCAGCACTCCACGGCACTGACCGCCAACCCACCCCGCGAAGTCTCTTTATATTTGTCATGCATATCGGCCCCGGTATCGCGCATGGTGCGGATCACCCGGTCCAGGGAAATAAAGTGCTGACCATCACCACGCAAGGCCATCTGCGCCGCATTGATCGCTTTCACCGCCGCAATCGCATTACGCTCGATGCACGGCACCTGCACCAACCCGCCGACAGGATCGCAAGTCAGCCCCAGATTGTGTTCCAGACCGATTTCCGCCGCGTTGCACAACTGCTCCGGCGTCGCCCCAAGCACCTGCGCCAACCCCGCCGCCGCCATGGCGCAAGCCGAACCCACTTCACCCTGGCAACCGACCTCGGCTCCCGAGATCGAGGCGTTCTTCTTGCACAGGATGCCCACCGCCGCCGCCGCGAGGAAATAGTCGACGACATTGGCCTCGGTCACCACCTCGCTGAACTTCATGAAGTAATGCAGCACCGCCGGGATAATCCCCGCCGCGCCGTTGGTCGGCGCCGTGACCATGCGCCCGCCCGCCGCGTTCTCTTCGTTGACCGCCAGGGCGAACAGGTTCACCCACTCCATCGCACTCAAGGTCGAGCCGATCACATTGGGCTTGTTCAGTTCCTGCAGGCTGCGGTGCAACTTGGCCGCGCGCCGGCGCACATTCAAACCGCCAGGCAGGATGCCTTCGTGCTTGAGCCCCTGCTCCACACAATCCTGCATCGCCCGCCAGAGTTTCATCAGGCCACTGCGAATCTCGTCCTCACCCCGCCAGACCTTTTCATTGGCCAGCATCAGTTCGGCAACGCTCAGGCCATGTCGCTGACACAACTCGAGCAATTCCACCGCGCTGGAAAAATCATACGGCAGCACCGTGCGGTCCATGTCCGCCACGCCGCTTTCCGCCTGGGCCTGGTCGACGACAAAACCGCCGCCCACCGAGTAGTAGGTATCGCGATGCAGTTCTTTACCTTCTTCGCCGAAAGCGACCAGGGTCATGGCATTGGGGTGAAAGGCCAGGTTCTCGTCGATCAGGCGCATGTCCCGCGCCCAGACAAACGGAATCGCCAGGCGGTTATCCAGCAGCAAGGTGTCGGTTTCCCGCAAGGTGGCGATGCGCAGGCCGATCTGCGACGGATCGATCGCATCCGGCCATTCGCCCATCAGGCCCATGATCACCGCGTTGTCGCTGCCATGACCGATGCCGGTGGCCGACAGCGAACCGTAAAGCTGCACTTCAACCCGCGTCACCTGCTCCAGTTCGCCACGCTCACGCAGCCCCTGGACGAACAACGCCGCAGCGCGCATAGGCCCCACGGTATGGGAGCTGGAAGGGCCGATGCCGATCTTGAACAGGTCAAACACGCTGATTGCCATTGTTGCGAAGTCCTCTGAGTGCCTGTTCCAGACGCCTGAGCGTCCGGTGGCGAAGCTGCTACGCTCAAGCATCGCAATCCGCCGGGATAAAGCATCATCAGCCTTTTGAAAGCCCACACGACGTCTCACACCGACGCACCCATGCCCAGCAACGCCAGCGTCCGCGCACAGGTAATTTTCGGCGTTTTTTTGCGGCGCAGAGGGGAAAAAAGGCCGGAAAAAAGCTGTAAACGACCTCACCGACACTGGAAGCGACCCTCCCTGTACTGGATACGACGCACCCTGTAGGCGACAGATTTAGGCTGGTACATGATCAGTCTCGACTCGATTGCAAGGCACCGGGGTAGAGCCGTCCTCAGCGCCTACAACCGCAACACAAAATAACTAAGCGCGATCGTCCAGTCGGACCACTGCCAAAAATAAACATCCAGGAGTCCACCCCATGAAAGGTTCCCCGTCGTTGTTGTTGGCCGCCATGCTGAGTCTGCCGATGCTGGCCCAAGCCGCAGAGCCAGCACAGTGCAGTACCGTTAACTTCTCGGATGTCGGTTGGACGGACATCACCGCCACCACCGCCACCACCAGCGTGGTACTCGACGCCCTGGGCTACAAAACCAAGACCACGATGATTTCCGTGCCGGTGACCTACAAGTCCCTGGCCGACGGCAAGAACATGGACGTGTTCCTCGGCAACTGGATGCCGACCATGGAAAACGACATCAAGGCCTACCGTGATGCCGGCACCGTGGAAACCGTGCGCACCAACCTCAAGGGCGCCAAGTACACCCTCGCCGTCCCTCAAGCGCTGTACGACAAGGGCCTGCATGACTTCGCCGATATCGCCAAGTTCAAGAAGGAACTGGACGGCAAGATCTACGGCATCGAGCCGGGCAACGACGGCAACCGCCTGATCCAGAGCATGATCGACAAGAACGCCTTCGGCCTGAAAGACGCCGGCTTCAAGGTCGTCGAGTCCAGCGAAGCCGGCATGCTCTCGCAGGTCGACCGTGCGCAGAAACGCGACACCGCCGTGGTCTTCCTGGGCTGGGCGCCGCACCCGATGAACAAGCGCTTCAAGATCGAATACCTCACCGGTGGTGATGAGTACTTCGGCCCTGACTTCGGCGCCGCGACCGTCCTGACCAACACCCGCAAGGGCTACACCCAGGAATGCAGCAACGTCGGCCAACTGCTGAAGAACCTCGAGTTCACCGTCGACATGGAAAGCTCGCTGATGGGCAACATCCTCGACGACAAGATGAAGCCTGAAGCCGCTGCCAAGGCGTGGCTGAAGAAGAACCCACAGGTGTTGACCACCTGGCTGGCGGGCGTGACCACCATTGACGGTAAACCAGGCCTGGAAGCCGTGAAAGCCAAGCTCGCGCAATAACCGCCACGTCCGGGCGGGTTCGCCCGCCTGGACTGGCATTTATTTCCCCGCATGTGGACGTTCAATACCATGCTGACTGAACATAAAATCCCCCTGGGCCAGTACATCGCGGCGTTCGTCGAATGGTTGACGAAGCACGGTGCCAACTACTTCGATTTCATCGCCTCGACGCTGGAAGCGATGATCCACGGCGTGACCTTCGCGCTGGCCTGGTTCAATCCGCTGGCATTGATCGCGCTGATCGCGGCGATCGCCCACCTGATCCAGCGCAAATGGGGGCTGACCGCCTTCGTGATCGCCTCCTTCCTGCTGATCCTCAACCTGGGGTACTGGCAGGAAACCATGGAAACCCTGGCCCAGGTGATGTTCGCCACCCTGGTCTGCGTGGTGATCGGCGTGCCGCTGGGCATTGTTGCCGCGCACAAGCCGATGTTCTACACCCTGATGCGTCCGGTCCTCGACCTGATGCAGACCGTACCGACCTTCGTGTACCTCATTCCAACCCTGACCCTGTTCGGTCTGGGTGTCGTCCCCGGTCTGATCTCCACGGTGGTGTTCGCGATTGCCGCGCCCATCCGCCTGACCTACCTGGGTATCCAGGATGTACCGCAAGAACTGATGGACGCCGGCAAGGCCTTCGGCTGCTCGCGTCGTCAACTGCTCTCACGGATTGAACTGCCCCACGCCATGCCGAGCATCGCCGCCGGTGTCACCCAGTGCATCATGCTGTCGTTGTCGATGGTGGTGATCGCCGCGCTGGTGGGTGCCGATGGCTTGGGCAAACCCGTGGTCAACGCACTGAACACCGCTGATATCGCCCTCGGCTTCGAAGCCGGCCTGGCGATCGTATTGCTGGCAATCATGCTCGACCGTATCTGCAAACAACCCGACGCACAGGTAAGGGGTGACGCATGAGCATCATTCGCTTCGACAAGGTAGACGTCATCTTCTCCAAGAACCCGCGAGAGGCCCTCGCGTTGCTGGACAAAGGCCTCAAGCGTGAAGAGATCCTGAAAAAGACCGGCCAGATCGTCGGTGTGGAAAACGCCAGCCTGGAAATCGAGAAAGGCGAGATCTGCGTGCTGATGGGGCTGTCCGGCTCCGGCAAGTCCAGCCTGCTGCGCTGCATCAACGGCTTGAACACGGTCAGCCGTGGCCACTTGTTCGTCGAGCATGAAGGCCGGCAGATCGACATCGCCAACTGCACCGACGCGGAACTGAAGATGATGCGCACCAAGCGCATCGCCATGGTGTTCCAGAAGTTCGCCCTGATGCCCTGGCTGACGGTGCGCGAGAACATCAGCTTCGGCCTGGAAATGCAGGGTCGTCCTGAAAAGGAACGCCGCCAACTGGTGGACGAGAAGCTGCAACTGGTCGGCCTGGAACAATGGCGCAACAAGAAGCCCGACGAACTGTCCGGCGGTATGCAACAACGCGTGGGCCTGGCCCGCGCCCTGGCGATGGACGCCGATATTCTGTTGATGGACGAACCCTTTTCGGCCCTCGACCCGCTGATCCGCCAAGGCTTGCAGGACGAACTGCTGGACCTGCAACGCAAGCTGCAAAAGACCATCGTGTTCGTCAGCCACGACCTGGATGAAGCCCTGAAGCTGGGCAGCCGTATCGCCATCATGAAAGACGGCCGGATCATCCAGTACAGCAAGCCGGAAGACATCGTGCTCAACCCGGCGGACGAATATGTGCGTACCTTCGTCGCCCACACCAATCCGCTCAATGTGCTGTGCGGGCGCAGCCTGATGCGCACCCTGGACAACTGCAAGCGGGTCAACGGTTCGGTGTGCCTCGACCCGGGCGGCGATTCGTGGATCGACCTGGCCGAAGGCAACACCGTCAAGGGTGCCCGCCAGAACGGTTCCGTCCTGAACCTGCAAAGCTGGGTGCAGGGGCAAGCGGTGGAAGGCCTGGGGCGTACGCCGACCCTGGTGGATTCGAACATCGGTATGCGCGATGCCTTGCAGATCCGCTACCAGACCGGCCACAAGCTGGTGCTGCACGACAACAACAAGGTGGTGGGGATTCTCGGCGACAGCGAGTTGTACCACGCGCTGTTGGGCAAGAACCTCGGTTGAGACCGATGCAAAAACGCCGCGAGCGCATCGCGGCGTCTTTGTTTTCGGAATGTCGTTTTACCGCTGACCGCAGGGGAAGAGCCACCGGATAACGGTGATTTGTCGTAACCTCGGTTTTTTGTTAATTGAACGTTCAATCAAAACAAAATAGACTGGTCCCCATGCCGGTAGCCGCTTCCTGGCTACCAACAGGTCTGAGGAGAGGTGCACGATGCCCAAGGTCGGTATGCAACCCATACGCCGTCAGCAATTGATCGCCGCGACGTTGACGGCGGTCGACCAGGTCGGGATGGCGGATGCCAGCATTGCGCTGATCGCCCGCTTGGCCGGGGTTTCGAATGGCATCATCAGCCACTATTTTCAGGACAAGAATGGCCTGATCGCCGCCACGATGCGCTACCTGATGAATGTCCTGATCGAGAACGTCGCCGCGCGTCGCCTGGCACTGACAGACGACAGCCCGCAGGCCCATCTGCGGGTGATTATCGAAGGCAACTTCGATGCCAGCCAGGTCAATGGCCCGGCCATGAAAACCTGGTTGGCCTTCTGGGCCACCAGCATGCACCACCCGTCTTTGCACAGGTTGCAGCGGATCAACGATCACCGTCTGTATTCGAACCTGTGTTGCCAGTTCCGCCGCGTCCTGCCGCTGCCCGCAGCCCGCAGCGCCGCACGCGGGCTGGCCGCGCTGATCGACGGTTTGTGGTTGCGCGGCGCGTTATCGGGAGACGCTTTCGACACCGCGCAGGCGCAACGGATCGCTTACGAATACATGGATTTCCAACTGGCTAAGCAGGAGCGCTAGAGCACCGGGAAACGCTCGGCCCCTGAACGACTGCCGACCGGTGTTGCCAGAGCCTTACTGGCGTACCTGGCGGTTAACGCCAACCACTTATGCACTTGCGAGGACACTATGGCCCGTTTCGAACTGCAAAAACTCTACATCGACGGCGGTTACTCCGACGCCAGCGGCGATGCCACTTTCGATGCCATCAACCCGGCTAACGGTGAAGTTCTCGCCAAAGTGCAACGCGCGACCAAGGAAGACGTCGAGCGGGCCGTGGTCAGTGCCGAGAAGGGCCAGAAAATCTGGGCCGCGATGACCGCCATGGAGCGTTCGCGCATCCTGCGTCGCGCCGTCGACATCCTCCGTGAGCGCAACGACGAACTGGCCGCCCTGGAAACCCTCGACACCGGCAAGGCTTACTCGGAAACCCGTTATGTCGACATCGTCACCGGTGCCGATGTGCTGGAGTACTACGCAGGCCTGGTGCCCGCCATCGAGGGCGAGCAGATTCCGCTGCGCACCACCTCGTTCGTCTACACCCGTCGCGAGCCGCTGGGCGTGGTGGCCGGTATCGGTGCATGGAACTACCCGATCCAGATCGCCCTGTGGAAATCCGCCCCGGCCCTGGCCGCCGGCAACGCAATGATCTTCAAGCCAAGTGAAGTCACTTCGCTGACCACCCTGAAACTGGCCGAGATCTACACCGCGGCCGGCGTACCGGACGGCGTGTTCAACGTACTGACCGGCAGCGGCCGTGAAGTCGGCACCTGGATGACCGAGCACCCGCGTATCGAAAAAGTCTCCTTCACCGGCGGCACCGACACCGGCAAGAAAGTCATGGCCAGCGCTTCCAGCTCGTCGCTCAAGGACGTGACCATGGAACTGGGCGGCAAGTCGCCGCTGATCATTTTCGACGACGCTGACCTCGATCGCGCCGCCGACACCGCGATGATGGCCAACTTCTACAGCTCCGGCCAGGTCTGCACCAACGGCACCCGCGTGTTTGTGCCGAGCCATCTGAAAGCTGCGTTCGAAGCCAAGATCGTCGAGCGTGTGGCGCGGATTCGCGTCGGTAACCCGGAAGACGAGAACACCAACTTCGGCCCGCTGGTCAGCTTCGCCCATATGGAAAGCGTGCTGGGCTACATCGCCAAGGGCAAGGAAGAAGGCGCGCGCCTGCTGTGCGGCGGCGAACGCCTGAGCGCCGGTGAGTTCGCCAAGGGCGCCTTTGTCGCGCCGACCGTGTTCACCGATTGCAGCGATGACATGACCATCGTCCGCGAAGAAATCTTTGGCCCGGTGATGAGCATCCTCAGCTACGAAACCGAAGAAGAAGTGATCCGCCGCGCCAACGACACCGACTTCGGCCTGGCCGCCGGGGTGGTGACCCGCGACCTGAACCGCGCCCACCGCGTGATTCATCAACTGGAAGCCGGTATCTGCTGGATCAACGCCTGGGGCGAGTCCGACGCCAAGATGCCGGTCGGCGGCTACAAGCAGTCGGGGGTCGGCCGTGAAAACGGCATCAGCTCGCTGAACAACTTCACCCGGATCAAATCGG
This sequence comes from Pseudomonas sp. MWU12-2319, assembly GCF_023242525.1. Classification (NCBI taxonomy): domain Bacteria; kingdom Pseudomonadati; phylum Pseudomonadota; class Gammaproteobacteria; order Pseudomonadales; family Pseudomonadaceae; genus Pseudomonas; species Pseudomonas sp. MWU12-2319. The sequence goes on along the minus strand of NZ_JALJES010000015.1, from coordinate 30,098 downwards.
TACAGGTCGAGTTGGGTGACTACGCCTCGGTGTTCTAAGACCCGAGTCTTGTATTGCCCGTAAGGCCGTCTTCGCGGCGATGCGGCGACCCGACAAGCCCGACCCACTTCAACGAGGGCTGCATTTCATGTCCCAAGAATTCGATTACATCATCATCGGTGCCGGCTCCGCCGGTAACACCCTGGCCACCCGCCTGACCGAAGACGCCGGTGTCACCGTCCTGCTGCTCGAAGCCGGCGGCCCCGACTACCGCTTCGACTTTCGCACCCAGATGCCCGCCGCCCTGGCCTTCCCGCTGCAAGGCCGGCGCTACAACTGGGCCTACGAAACCGATCCGGAACCGCATATGGACGGTCGCCGGATGGAATGCGGTCGCGGCAAGGGCCTCGGCGGCTCCTCGCTGATCAACGGCATGTGCTACATCCGTGGCAACGCCCTGGACTACGACGGCTGGGCCAAGCTGCCCGGCCTGGAAGACTGGGCCTACCTCGACTGCCTGCCGTATTTCCGCAAGGCCGAAACCCGTGACATCGGTCCCAACGACTATCACGGCGGCGAAGGCCCGGTCAGCGTGACCACGCCCAAGGCCGGCAACAACCCGCTGTTCCACGCCATGGTCGAAGCCGGCGTGCAGGCCGGTTACCCGCGTACCGTCGACCTCAACGGCTACCAGCAGGAAGGTTTCGGTCCGATGGACCGCACCGTCACGCCCAAGGGCCGTCGCGCCAGCACCGCCCGTGGTTACCTGGACACGGCCAAGCAGCGCTCGACCCTGACCATCGTCACCCACGCCCTGACCGACAAGATTCTGTTCGAAGACAAGCGTGCGGTCGGCGTGCGTTACCTGCTGGGTTCGGCCGAAGAACCGGTCGAAGTCCGCGCCCGCAAGGAAGTCCTGCTGTGCAGCGGCGCCATCGCCTCGCCGCAGATCCTCCAGCGCTCCGGCGTCGGCCCGGCCAAGCTCCTGCAAAGCCTGGATATCCCGGTGGTCCACGACCTGCCCGGCGTCGGTGAAAACCTCCAGGACCACCTGGAGCTGTACCTGCAATACGCCTGCACCCAGCCAGTCTCGCTGTACCCGTCGCTACTGTGGTGGAACCAGCCGGCCATCGGTGCCGAATGGCTGTTCAACGGCACCGGCATCGGCGCCAGCAACCAGTTCGAAGCCGGCGGTTTCATTCGCACCCGCCCGGAATTCGAGTGGCCGAATATCCAGTACCACTTCCTGCCGGTGGCGATTAACTACAACGGCAGCAACGGCGTGAAAGAGCACGGCTTCCAGGCGCACATGGGTTCCATGCGTTCGCCGAGCCGCGGTCGGGTGCAGGCCAAGTCCAAGGACCCGCGCCAGCACCCGAGCATCCTGTTCAACTACATGGCCACCGAGCAGGACTGGCAGGAATTCCGCGACGGCATCCGCCTGACCCGGGAAATCATGCAACAGCCGGCCCTGGATATTTACCGTGGGCGTGAAATCAGCCCGGGGATCGAGGTGCAGACCGACGAGCAACTGGACCAGTTTGTCCGCGAGCACGCCGAGACCGCCTTCCACCCGTCCTGCTCGTGCAAGATGGGCACCGACGAGATGGCGGTGGTCGATAGCCAGGGTCGCGTGCATGGCATGCAAGGCCTGCGGGTGGTCGACGCGTCGATCATGCCGATCATCACCACCGGCAACCTGAACGCGCCGACGATCATGATCGCCGAGAAAATCGCCGACAAGATCCGTGGCCGCCAGCCACTGCCGCGCAGCAAGGCCGACTACTATGTGGCGGGTGAGGCGCCGGTACGCGGCAAGCCGCTGCGTGAAGTGAGCCGCACTGCGCAGTAATCCCTGAAAAGCTTCGCGGGCAAGCCCTGCTCCTACAGTTTTTTGTCGTTCACAGAATTTGTGTACGCCACCACCTTGTAGGAGCAGGGCTTGCCCGCGAATGCGTCAGTTCAGGTAACATCAATCTCCCACCACACAACGTAAACAATCCCCACACCGCCCTACCCTTGCTCCTACCCACCGCGCAGGCCTAATCTAATGGCGCGCAAACGTTTCACCCCCGCCCCAATTCGACACACCGCCACATTGCTGGCCACGAGGCTTTCCCATGTTTGATGTCGTATCTTCGAGCAAATGGCCCACCGGCTACCTGATCAATCCCAACCCCGAGCCCATGGACCCCAAGTGGCTGACGGAATTCAGCAAAATCCCGGCCGCCGCGGTCAGCGACTGCCTCGGTCGTAACGTCGGTGGGCTGGGCCTGCGACCGTTCCACGGCAACACCCCGATGCTCGGCAATGCCCTGACCGTACGCGTGCGCCCGGGCGACAACCTGATGATCCTCAAGGCCATGCAGATGGCCCGTCCGGGCGATGTGCTGGTGATCGACGGCAGCGCCGACCTGACCCGCGCCGTGTTCGGCGGCATCATGCGCGCCATGGCCCTCAAGGCCGGTATCGTCGGCGTGGTGATCAACGGCGCCCTGCGCGACCTCGACGAATGGCAGACCGGCGAACTGCCGGCCTACGCCATCGGCGGCGTGCACCGTGGCCCGAGCACCGACGGCGGTGGCGAGATCAACGTACCGATTTCCTGTGCCGGCATGCTGGTGACCCCGGGCGACCTGATGATCGGCGACGGTGACGGCGTTGTCGCCGCGGCCCGCTCCGAACTGCCGGAGTTGCTGATCCGCTGCCACGACCTGCTGGCGCGGGAAAAGGCGACGCTGGCGGCGATTGAAGCCGGCACCCTGGACCCGGACCGCTTCGACGCGATCCTGCGCGCCAAGGGCTGCCCGCTCTAAGGTCAACAGCCTCAAGAGCTTCGCGGGCAAGCCCTGCTCCTACAGTTTTTCGTCGTTCACGGCACTTGTGTACGACACTACCCTGTAGAAGCAGGGCTTGCCCGCGAAGAGGCCCTCCCGAACACCCCGCACAAGGAGGTTCCCCATGTTCGACTTCCACCCCCAGCTCAAGCAACGGTTCGCCGGCTTGCGCACGGGCGCTGAATTCTTCTCGCTGCGTTACGTGCGCGAATCCGGCCAATACCTGTCGGTGCGCAAGAACGTCGCGGAACCCCCAAGCCTGCGCCTCGACGAAGGCGCGATGCTGACCGTCCGCGTCAACGGCGTCGAAGCCTATGCCGCGACCAACGACCTGTCCCAGGCCGGCCTGCAAAGCGCCCTCGAACGTGCCGAAAACTACGCCCGCCTGATGGCCCCCCACGCCCTGCTCGACCTGCGCCAACAGGCCGTGTCCAGCGACCGCGCCGATTACCGCTCGCCCCAGCTCGACCAGCCCTTCCCGTCCCTGAGCGACTGCTACGCCCTGCTCGGCGCCGAATCCGCCGCCGTGCCCAAGGATGAGCGGCTGGTCAACTGGGAAGTCAGTCTCGGCCTGACCCAGGTCGAACAGATCTACCTCAACAACGCCGGCGCCGAACTGCGCCAGGCCCTGCGCTTCGTCTACCCGGGCCTGAGCGTCACCGCCTACGACGGCGCGGACAGCCAGACCCGCACCCTGGGCCGGGAAAACTTCGGCCAGCAAGGCAGCGCCGATGTCATCGGCCGCTCCGGACTGATCGGCGCCGGCACCCGGATAGCCGACCAGGCCCTGCAATTGCTACTGGCGCCCAATACCCCGCAAGGCCCGCGCGACCTGCTGCTGACCCCGGACCAGATGATCCTGCAGATCCACGAATCCATCGGCCACCCGCTGGAGCTGGACCGCATCCTCGGCGACGAGCGCAATTACGCCGGCACCAGCTTCGTCAAGGCCAGCGACTTCGGCAGCCTGCAATATGGCTCGGCGCTGCTCAACGTGACCTTCGATCCGACCATCGCGCAACAACTGGCCAGCTACGGCCATGACGACGACGGCACCCCAGCCCACAAGGAATTCCTGATTCGCGAAGGCCGCCTGCTGCGTCCATTGGGCGGCGCGCTGTCGCAGTTCCGCTCCGGCCTCGACGGCGTCGCCAACAGCCGCGCCTGCAGCTGGAACCGCGCGCCCATCGACCGCATGGCCAACCTCAATATCGAACCGGGCGACCAGTCCTTCGCCCAACTGGTCGGCGGTATCGAGAAAGGCATCCTGATGTCCACCAACCGTTCCTGGTCCATCGACGATGCCCGCAACAAATTCCAGTTCGGCTGCGAGTGGGGCCAGCTGATCGAAAATGGCGAGCTCAAGGGCGTGGTGAAGAATCCCAACTACCGGGCAATTTCCGCACAGTTCTGGCGCAATCTCAGCGCCGTCGGCAACGCCGAGACCTTCCAGGTCCTGGGCACGCCGAATTGCGGCAAGGGCGAGCCGAACCAGGTGATCCGCGTCGGGCATGCCTCGCCCGCCTGCGTCTTCAGTAATGTCGATGTGTTTGGAGGAGATGCCTGATGAGTACTTCACTGAGTCAGGTCGAACACTTCCGCGCGCTGGTCGAGGGTTTGCAGAAACAACTGCACGCCACGGAACGTTTCACCCTGGGTTATGCCGCCGAGTCGTCGGACTTTATCCGTTTCAATCACGGCCGGGTGCGCCAGGCCGGGCAGGTGCAACAGGCCAGCTTGAGCTTCAAGCTGATCGACGACGGTCGCCACGCCGACTTGCAGATCACCCTCTCCGGCGAACCTGAGCCGGACCGTCAGCGCCTGGCGGACGGTCTGCAACAACTGCGCGAAATCCTCCCGCTGTTGCCGGCGGACCCGTACCTGCTGCTCAACCACAACGCCTGGCAAAGCCAGAACGTGCAGAGCCATCCGTTGCCGGAGACGGCGCGAGTACTGGAGGAAATCAGCCGCGCCTCGGTCGGCCTGGACCTGGTCGGGTTCTACGCCGCCGGTCCCATCAGCCGGGGCTTTGCCAGTTCCGACGGGGCCTTTGGCTGGCACCAGGCCAATAGTTTCAACTTCGACTGGAGCCTGTTCCACGAAAACGGCCAGGCGGTGAAAGCCAGCTACGCCGGCCATGACTGGAACAGCGACGGCTTTGCCCGGCGCTTCCAGCAGGCCCGTGAGCAACTCGAGTTTCTCGGCCGACCGTTGCGCACCCTGGCGCCGGGCGAGTATCGCGCCTACCTGGCACCGGCGGCGCTGGAAGAAGTCATGGGCATGCTCAGTTGGGGCGGTTTCTCGGCCCAGGCCATTGGTAGCAAGCACAGTCCGCTGCAGAAGCTTTACGCGGGTGAAGCCAGCTTCAGTCCCAGCGTCTGGCTCAGCGAGCAGATCAGCGGTTCGTTGAGCCCGGCGTTTTCCAACGAAGGCTATCCGCGTGCCGATGTGTCGTTGGTGGCCGCGGGCGCGGCGGACCAGCAGTTGATCAACTCCCGCAGTGCCGCCGAGTACGGGCTGACCACCAACGGTGCCAGCGGCGGCGAGTATCCCGGTGCCTTGCAGATGCGCGCCGGGCAACTGGCCCAGGCCGATATTCTCAAGCGACTGGGCACCGGCTTGTATATCAGCAACCTGTGGTACCTGAACTACTCGGACCAACCGGCGGCGCGGATGACCGGCATGACCCGCTTCGCCACCTTCTGGGTGGAGAACGGCGAGATCCAGGCGCCGGTCAGCACCATGCGCTTCGATGACAGTGTCTACAGCCTGTTGGGCAGCCAGTTGGAAGCCCTGACCCAGGAACGCGAGCTGCTGCTGTCGGCGAGCACCTACGACCAGCGACAGACCGCGTCGAACCTGCTGCCGGGGGCGTTGATCAGCAAGTTGACCCTGACCCTGTAAACCTGGAGTCCGCTCTCACGGACACCGCAAAACCTGTAGGAGCAGGGCTTGCCCGCGAAGCTTTTAGCGCTCTCAAGGGCCTATTCGCGGGCAAGCCCTGCTCCTACAGGTCCGCGGCGGTCACAAGATCTCTGACCGAAACACCCGCATACCTATCCGTTCAGTCAGTTGCCCTGACGCCGCCCGGCGCGCTATATATCCCTCTGTTTTTTTCACACTATCAAAACGCCACCCTCATACGGCAACACCCAGAGAAACCAGACTCGACCCGCGATTTCCTTACTCAATGCCGCACCTCTTTCATCCCCCGAAAGTGCTTTGCTGGAGCTTGATATGAATCATGGAAGCTTTGTCATCAACAACCTGTACCGGCACTTCAACATCCATGTCGAACGTATCGGCGACGATCCCCGGCGCAAGACGGTACTGCTGGTCAACGGTGCCCTGGCCACCACCAGCTCTTTCACCCGTACCGGCAAGTGCCTGGCCGACCACTTCAACGTGGTGCTGTTCGACCTGCCCTTTGCCGGGCGCTCACAACCCTACAATCCCGATCCGGGGTTGGTGACCAAGGACGACGAGGTGGAGATCCTCCTGGCCCTGGTGCAGCGCTTCGAGGTCAATCACCTGGTGTCCGCCTCATGGGGCGGCATTTCCACCCTGCTGGCCCTCACCCGGCACCCGCCGACCATCGAAAGCTCGGTGGTGATGGCCCTGGCGCCCGACCTGAATCCACCGATGCGGGCGTATGTGCAGCGCGTCCACGAACTGATCGCGGTGGACGACAAATCCGCCATCGGCCACCTGCTCAACGACACCGTCGGCCACTTCCTGCCACCACGCCTCAAGGCCACCAACCACCAGCACCTGTCCTCGATGCCCAGCACCGAATACCGCCAGGCGCGCTTTCATATCGACCAGGTGCTGCAGCTCGGCGACGGTAATTACCTGCGGGCCTTGTCCGCGATCCAGAGCCCGGTGCATTTCATCAATGGCGCCAAGGACATCTACACCCCGGCCGCAGGTGCGCGGGTGTTCCAGGAATATATCCCCCGCAGCAGTTTCTCCGTCGCCGAAGACACCGGCCATTTGCTCGACCTGGAATCACGCCAGGCCGCCAACGCGGTGCATCAGGCTTTGCTGGGGTTTCTGCTGTCGCACGGATAGCATCGCGTCCTGTAGGAGCCGGCTTGCTGGCGATCCAGGCGACGCGGTCCATCAGGCACACCGCGTCATCGTTCATCGCCAGCAAGCCGGCTCCTGCAGGTGGCGGGTGTGTTCAAGATCTCCGGCAACGAGCACACGCCTACACCGTTCCTGACCGATCAGGCATACTGCAACTACGTAGCCAGCTAACAAACAGAGCCGCCCATGCCTGATCGTGCCCCACTCGACGTAACGACCGCTCGCTGGCTACCGTGGGTGGTAGCCATTGCCTTCTTCATGCAGTCCCTCGACGGAACCATCCTCAACACCGCACTGCCCGCCATGGCCCTCGACCTGGCGGAAAACCCCCTGCGCATGCAGGGCGTGGTGATCGCCTACATGCTCACCGTGGCCCTGCTGATCCCGGCCTCGGGATGGGTTTCCGACCGCTTCGGCACCAAACGCATCTTCTTCAGCGCGATCCTGCTGTTCAGTATCGGCTCCCTGCTCTGCGCCCTGTCGAGCTCGCTGAACATGCTGGTGGGCGCGCGGATCATCCAGGGCCTCGGCGGTTCGCTGATGCTACCGGTCGGCCGGCTGGTGGTGCTGCGGGCCTACCCGCGTTCGGAGCTGGTGCGGATCATGGGGTTCATCACCATACCCGGCCTGCTCGGCCCGTTGATCGGCCCGACCATGGGCGGCTGGATGGTGCAGTACCTGACCTGGCACTGGATTTTTTTGATCAACCTGCCGGTGGGCCTGCTCGGCTGCTACGCGGTGTGGAAGTTCATCCCGGACCTGCGCGGCAGCGAGCGCACGCGCTTCGACGGCATCGGCTTCCTGCTGTTCGGCGCGGCGATGCTGCTGATCACCATCGCCATGGAGGGCCTGGGCGAGCTGCAACTGCCGCACCTGCGGGTGATGTTGCTGCTGTTCGCAGGCCTCGCCTGCCTGGCGGCGTATTGGCTGCGGGCCGGGCATATCGATAATCCGTTGTTCGCGCCGTCCTTGTTCAAGACCCGGACCTTTGCCGTGGGCATCCTCGGCAACCTGTTCGCCCGCCTGGGCAGCGGCGCCCTGCCGTTCCTGGTGCCGTTGCTGCTGCAAGTGGCCCTGGGTTATTCGCCGTCCCAGGCCGGGATGAGCATGCTGCCCCTGGCGGCGGCGGCGATGTTCGCCAAGTCGATCGCACGGCCGCTGATCGAGCGCCTGGGTTATCGCATCGTGCTCACCGGCAACACCCTGGCCCTGGGCATCATGCTCGCGGTCATGGGCCTGGTCACCGAGCAAACGCCTTACCCCTTGTTGCTGGTCATGCTGGCGATTGCCGGGGCGATCAACTCGCTGCAGTTCACGGCGATGAACACCGTGACCCTGATCGATCTCGACGACAAGTCCGCCAGCAGCGGCAACAGCCTGCTGTCGGTGGTGGCGCAATTGTCCCTGAGCCTCGGGGTGGCCTGCGCCGGCGCCCTGCTCGGCGGCTTTACCGCCGCGGTCGGCAACGATGGCGTGGAGACGGTGCTCGGTGCGTTCCAGCTGACCTTCCTCACCGTGGGCATCATGGCGATGCTGGCGGCGACGATTTTCCTGCAGCTTTCACCCCAGGACGGGCGGCGGGCCAGGGTGGTTCAGGAGCAGCATATCGAGCACTAATGGGACATTGAAAACACCACGGATCCTGTAGGAGCAGGGCTTGTCGGGACGCCCCACCGCAGTGAAGGGGCCGTGAGATCGCTAAAAGCTTCGCGGGCAAGCCCAGCTCCTACAGGTTCTGCGGCGGTCATAGGCTCTGCGCCTACTGGCAAAGAAGATGTACGGGCAGTATTTGGCTACTTTTCGTCCAGAATTTGCAGCGCCGCCAGTCGGGACTGATACACTGCGCGACATTTTGTTTTGCAGGCCAGTCCCGTGACCACCATCGCCACCGCGTTTAACTCTTTGCCACTGTCCGCCGCCATGCTGGCTAACCTCGACTCCCTCGGTTATGCCCAGATGACGCCGATCCAGGCGCAAAGCTTGCCGGTGATCCTCAAGGGCATGGACCTGATCGCCCAGGCCAAGACCGGCAGCGGCAAGACCGCCGCCTTCGGCATCGGCCTGCTGAACCCGATCAACCCGCGCTTCTTCGGTTGCCAGGCGCTGGTGATCTGCCCCACTCGCGAGCTGGCCGACCAGGTCGCCAAGGAAATCCGCCGCCTGGCCCGCGCCGAAGACAACATCAAGGTCCTGACCCTCTGCGGCGGCGTGTCCCTCGGGCCGCAGATCGCCTCCCTGGAACACGGCACCCACATCATCGTCGGCACCCCGGGGCGCATCCAGCAGCACCTGCGCAAGGGCTCGCTGGTCCTGCACGGCCTCAACACCCTGGTTCTCGACGAGGCCGATCGCATGCTCGACATGGGTTTCTACGACGCCATCGAGGAAATCATTGCGCAGCTCCCGGAACGTCGGCAGACCCTGCTGTTCTCCGCCACCTATCCGGTGAGCATCAAGCAGCTGGCCTCCAAGTTCATGCGCAACCCGCAGCAGGTCAAGGCCGAGGCGATGCATGCCGACAGCCAGATCGAGCAGCGCTTCTACGAGATTTCCCCGGAAGAGCGCATGGAAGCCGTGGTCAAGGTGCTCAACCATTTCCGGCCTGAGTCCTGCGTGGCGTTCTGCTTCACCAAGCAGCAGGTCCAGGAAACCGTCGACCACCTGACCGCCAAGGGCGTGTCCGCCGTGGCCCTGCACGGTGACCTGGAACAGCGTGACCGCGACCAGGTCCTGGCGATGTTCGCCAACCGCAGTATCTCGGTGCTGGTGGCCACCGATGTGGCGGCCCGTGGCCTGGATATCGATGCCCTGGACATGGTGATCAACGTCGAGCTGGCCCGTGATTCGGAGATGCATATCCACCGCGTCGGCCGTACCGGTCGGGCGGGCGAGACCGGCCTGGCGATCAGCCTGGTGGCGCCGTCCGAAAGCCTGCGCGCGCGGGCCATCGAGGAAGTGCAGAAGTCGCCGCTGAACTGGGACCAGCTCGACAACCTCAAGTCCCAGGGCGGCAGCCCGCTGCTGCCGGCCATGAGCACCCTGTGCATCGCTGCCGGGCGCAAGGACAAGGTCCGTCCGGGCGACATCCTCGGTGCCCTGACCGGCGACGCCGGGATTCCCGGTGCCCAGGTCGGCAAGATCGCGATTTTCGACTTCCAGGCCTACGTGGCGGTGGAGCGCGGCGTCGCCAAGCAGGCCTTGCAGCGCCTGAACGACGGCAAGATCAAGGGCCGCTCGCTGCGCGTGCGGATTCTCTGAAAAAGGACATCGTTGTGCCCGTTACTGAAGTTGTGATCATCGGCGCCGGTGCCGCCGGCTTGATGTGCGCCTTTACCGCCGCCGCCCGCGGGCGCCAGGTGATGCTGATCGACCACGCCAACAAGGCCGGCAAGAAAATCCTGATGTCCGGCGGTGGTCGCTGCAATTTCACCAATATGTACAGCGAACCCGGCAACTTTCTCTCGCAGAACCCGCACTTCTGCAAGTCGGCCCTGGCCCGCTACACCCAGTGGGATTTCATCGCGATGGTGGCCAAGCACGGCGTGCCCTATCACGAGAAAAAACTCGGCCAGCTGTTCTGCGACAACAAGTCCAGCGACATCCTCGGCATGCTCCTCGACGAGTGCGACCAAGCCGGCGTCAGCCTGCACCTGGACACCGCCATCCAGCACATCGAAAAGCTGGAAAGCGGCTACCTGCTGCAAACCACCCTCGGCCAGATCACCTGCCAATCCCTGGTGATCGCCACCGGCGGCCTGTCAATCCCGACCCTGGGCGCCACCGGCTTCGGTTATCAGGTGGCCAAGCAGTTCGGTCACCAGGTGTTACCGACCCGCGCCGGGCTGGTGCCGTTCACCATTACCGATCAACTCAAGGCCCTCTGCACCGAGCTGTCCGGGACCTCGGTGGATTGCCTGGTGAGCTGCAACGAGCAGAGCTTCCGGGAAAATATCCTGTTTACCCACCGCGGCCTCAGCGGCCCGGCGATCCTGCAGATTTCCTCATTCTGGAATCCCGGCGATACGCTGCATATCAACCTGCTGCCGGACCACGACGCGCTGGACTGGCTGCAACAGCAGCAGGCCGAACGGCCCAACAGCGAACTGAAAACCCTGCTGGGCGAGTTGTTCACCAAGAAGATGGCCAATCTGCTGGCGGACCACTGGTTCGTCTCCAAACCGATGAAGCAGTACACCCCGGCGGAGTTGGCCGAGGTCGCGCAGAAGCTCGGCGACTGGCGACTGGTCCCGGCCGGCACCGAAGGTTATCGCACCGCCGAAGTGACCCTGGGCGGTGTCGACACCCGGGAAGTGTCGTCGAAAACCATGGAATCGCTGAAAAGCCCGGGGCTGTATTTTATCGGTGAAGTGCTGGACGTCAGCGGCCACCTGGGCGGCTTCAATTTCCAGTGGGCCTGGGCCTCGGGCTATGCGGCGGCGCAATTCGCCTGATCCTTGGGACAATCGCTGATCACGGAACAAATTTTGCTGTAGACGATGTGGCGCCATTGTAATGCCGCCCGTCTACCCATCATTCAGATCAATCGCTTGGCAGGCTCTCTCACCTTCATGGCATCCACCTCGTTCAACCAGTCCCTGCGCCGTCTCTGGGCGCTGGACAAATTCAGCTATAGCGTTCGGGTGTTTATCGCCCTGACCGGCATCATGACCCTGTGCTGGTTCCAGAACGAGATGAAGCTCCTGATCCCGTTGTTCCTCGGAGTCATCGCCAGCGCCCTGGCCGAGACCGACGACAGTTGGCAAGGCCGCCTCAACGCCCTGGCGGTGACGCTGGTGTGCTTCAGTGTCGCGGCGTTCTCGGTCGAGTTGCTGTTTCCCTATCCCCTGGTCTTCGTCTGCGCCATGGCCCTGGCGGCCTTTGCCCTGACCATGCTCGGCGCCCTGGGCGAACGTTATGGCGCGATAGCCTCGGCAACCCTGATCCTCTCGGTCTACACCATGATCGGCGTCGACCAGCGCGGCGGCGAAGTCGCCAACCTCTGGCACGAGCCGATGCTGCTGGTGACCGGCGCGGCCTGGTACGGCGTGCTCTCGGTGCTCTGGCAGGCGATGTTCTCCAACCAGCCGGTGCAACAGAGCCTGGCCAGACTGTTCCGCGAACTGGGTTACTACCTCAAGCTCAAGTCCTCGCTGTTCGAACCGATCCGCCAACTGGACGTCGAGGCCCGGCGCCTGGAGCTGGCCCAGCAGAACGGCAAGGTGGTGGCGGCGCTGAACAGCGCCAAGGAAATCATCCTGCACCGGGTCGGCAATGGTCGGCCGGGGTCGAAGGTCAGCCGCTACCTGAAGCTGTACTTCCTCGCCCAGGATATCCACGAGCGCGCCAGTTCCTCGCACTACCCGTACAACGCCCTGGCCGAAGCGTTCTTCCACAGCGACGTGCTGTTCCGCTGCCAACGCCTGCTACGCGAGCAAGGCAAGGCCTGCCAGGCCCTGGCGGTGTCGATCCAACTGCGCCAGCCGTTCGTCTACGACGCCAGCTTCGCCGAAGCCCTGGGCGACCTGCACGCCTCCCTGGAACACCTGCGCATCCAGAGCAACCCGGCCTGGCGCGGCCTGCTGCGTTCGCTGCGGGCCCTGGCGGCCAACCTCGGCACCCTCGACCGCCTGTTGAGCGACGCCAGCAACCCCGACAGCCTCGCCGACGCCACCGACAGCAGCCTGCTGGACCGTTCACCGCGTAATTTCAAGGATGTCTGGACGCGCCTGCGCACCCAACTGACCCCGACTTCGCTGCTGTTCCGCCACGCCCTGCGCCTGCCGCTGGCGCTGAGCATCGGCTACGGCATGGTGCACCTGGTGCACCCGTCCCAGGGCTACTGGATCATCCTCACCACACTGTTCGTCTGCCAGCCGAGCTATGGCGCCACCCGGCGCAAACTGGGCCAGCGGATCCTCGGCACGGCCATTGGCCTGACCGCCGCCTGGGCCTTGTTCGACCTGTTCCCGAGCCCGTTGATCCAGGCCTTGTTCACCATCGCCGCCGGGGTGGTGTTCTTTATCAACCGCACCACCCGCTACACCCTGGCGACTGCCGCCATGACCCTGACGGTGCTGTTCTGTTTCAACCAGGTGGGCGACGGCTACGGCCTGTTCCTGCCGCGCCTGCTCGACACCCTGCTCGGGGCACTGATCGCAGGCCTGGCGGTGTTCCTGTTCCTGCCGGACTGGCAAGGTCGGCGCCTGAACAAGGTGCTGGCCAATACCCTGAGCTGCAACAGCCTGTACCTGCGCCAGATCATGCGCCAGTACGCCCAGGGCAAGAGCGACGACCTCGCCTACCGCCTGGCCCGACGCAACGCCCATAACGCCGACGCGGCGCTGTCGACCACCCTGGCCAACATGTTGATGGAGCCGGGGCACTTCCGTAAGGAAGCCGACGTGGGATTCCGCTTCCTGGTGCTCTCGCACACCTTGCTCAGCTACCTGTCGGGACTCGGCGCGCACCGCGACAATCAGTTGCCGGAGGCGGTGCGCGATCATCTGCTCGAGGGTGTCGGCGCGACGCTGGCGGCGAGTATCGAAGAAGTCGCCACGGGCCTGGCGAACAAGACCCCCATCGCCATTCAAAGCGATGCCGAGGAAGCCTTGGCCAATGAGTTGGAACAGATGCCGGACGAGATCGACGAGATCCAGCGGCTGGTGCAGACCCAGCTGGCGTTGATCTGCCGCCAGCTAGGACCGTTGCGTACCTTGGCGGCGCACCTGATCAAGGATCCGGAAGAAAGCTGAGGCCTGTCACATCCCGTGCAGCTTGAGCAGCCGATCATAGCTGCCGTCGGCCTTCATCGCCGCGATCTCGCGGTCGAAGCCGGCGACAATCTGCTCATGCTGCGGGTTCTTCAGGCTGACCAGGATATGCAGGCTGTTCTCGCTCAGCGGCTTGGGCAGGAACTCCACGGCGTTGCGCACCCGTGGCGCCTCGCTCTTGAGGTAATAACGCGCCACATACTCGTCTTCCAGGGTCAGCTTCACGCGGTCCGCCGCGAGCATGCGCACGGCCATGGCAAAGTTGTGCACCGGGATCTTCTGCAACTGGGTGTCACCGTCAAAATCGGCGCTATAGGCGTAGTCACGCACCACCGCAATCGGCAGGTCATGCAACTGGCCCAGGTTATCGAACTCGATGGCCGACTCCTTGCGCTTGAGAAACAGCACACGGTTGACCAGGTACTCGGCCGAGAACTGCCCCAGCAAGGTGCGTTCGTCGCTGTACCAGGCATTGATCAGCACGTCATAGCGCCCTTCGCCCACGCCCTTGAGCGCACGCGCCCAGGGCACCTGCTCGAAGTCGCTGGCATAGCCGGCCCGCGCCAGCGCCGTGATGACGATATCGGTGGCCAGGCCACCGTTGACCAGCGTCGCGTCGGTAAACGGCGGCCAGCCATCGGCCACCAACCGTAACTTGTCCGCGGCGGCGCCCTGTGAAAGCAGCAGCAATCCAAGCAAAACAAAAGCTCGATGCAATCGCGGCATGCTAAAGATCCTTAGCGGGCACTTAGCCCAACAGAGTTAGCCGAAGCCGGAGGAGCACATCCAAAAGCAACCGGCTACCTCCCTGGTCCTAACATTAGCTCATCCGAGCCAGAGCAAAAGCACGGCTTGGCAGATTACACAAAGATGACGATGGCGAGCAAAGCCAATGATATCAAGTAGCCGCCAGTGAACCGAAATACCGGTTCAGGATTCCCTGCAAGGAGCTTTCCAGCTCCGGCCCTCTCGGGCAATAGAAATCCGCGGTTGGCGACCTCGGATAACGCGCTTAGTATCGCTATCAAGTTATTGAATCCAGAGGCGAGCATGACCATCGACTGGCTCTGCAAATACCATGGCGACCTGAGCAAGGAACAGTTGTACAGCATCCTGCAACTGCGGACCGAAGTCTTCGTGGTCGAGCAAAAATGTCCCTACCAGGAAGTCGATGGGCGTGACCTGGAGGGCGACACCTGCCATCTGATGGGCTGGCGCGATGATCGACTGGTGGCTTACCTGCGTCTGCTCGACCCGGAATCCCAGGGGGGTGACGTGGTGATCGGGCGGGTGGTGATCGCCCCCGAGGCTCGCGGCCAGGGGTTGGGGCATGAGCTGATGGCCCAGGCGTTGAAGCAGGCCGGGAAGCTTTGGCCGCAAGTGCCGATCTATCTGTCGGCCCAGGCGCACCTGCAGAATTATTACGGGAGCTATGGGTTCGAGGTGGTGGGCGAGGTGTATCTGGAAGACGATATTCCGCATATCGGTATGCGCAAAAGCTGAGGTTTTTGGTGTTCTCCAGGGCCTCTTCGCGGGCAAGCCCTGCTCCTACAGTTATGTGTCGAACACACCTTTTGTGTACGGCCCAACTTTGTAGGAGCAGGGCTTGCCCGCGAAGAGGCCGGCACAGGCGCCACAAACTCAGGGATAACCCAGCACCTGCTTGATCGAAACCAGGTTGCGACCAATCCAACTCTTGTCGATCGCCCCCCAACTACGAATCCGGTATTGCCCGGCGTGATTGCGCGCGCCGTCTTCCTGCTCAAACTCACAAACAATGTCCAGGTCCGCCAGGGCCACGATCGTATCCTGCGCCGTGCGCCGTGGCATGCCCGTGGCTTCGGTCAGGGCCGGAACGCTGCTGGCAATCTCGCTGTCGATCAACCATGCCACGTACAGACGGCGGTAGAAACTGCTCTTGGTCTTGCTGACGTCCATCCGGTAATCCTTAGGGTTGACCTTCCAATGCTTCGACTCAAGCGCACACTCGGCGCCTACGGAGTTGCAGATTTGCCCTGCAGATCGCGCCAGGTCAGGTACACCCGCAGGTCGAACTCCAACTGGTGATAACCGGGCTGCATGTATTCGCACAGCTGGTAGAAGGCCTTGTTGTGATCGGATTCCTTCAGGTGCGCCAACTCGTGCACCACGATCATCTTCAGAAACTGCGGCGCCGCCTCCTTGAACAGCGAGGCGATGCGGATTTCCTTCTTGGCATTGAGCTTGCCGCCCTGGACCCGCGAAATCGCCGTGTGCAGGCCGAGGGCGCGATGGGTCAGGTCGAGGCGGTTATCGAAGAGCACCTTGTCGATGGCCGGCGCATTGCGCAGATGTTCCTGCTTCAACGCCAGGGCATAGCTGTACAACGCCTTGTCGCTCTGCACCGCATGCCGCTCCGGATAACGCTGGCTCAGGTAGTCGCCCAGGGCATCCCGGGCGATCATCTGGCGGACCTGTTCCTGCAAGGACGTGGGATAAGCCTGAAGGTATTTCAGCACAGTCATGACAGGCCTTACGTACACCGAAAAAGAAACCAGTGTAGCGAATTCAGGCGGACAACGCGCTCCAGTCAAACGCCGAGCCGAAGCCGGTGGCGTCCTTGGCCGTCAGCGGCCGGGCCACCAGGAAGCCCTGGACCATCGGGCAACCATTGGCCTTGAGCCACTGCCATTGCTCCACGGTTTCCACGCCCTCGGCGATCACCAGCAGACCAAATTCCTTGCACAGGTCGATCACGGTGCGGGCCAGGGCCGCATCCCGTGGTGAGTCGAGGATCTTGGCGATCAACTGTCGGTCGAGCTTGAGCGTGTCCAACTCAAGGTCACGCAGGTGGTTCAGCGAACAGTGTCCCGAACCGAAATCGTCCAGGGCCACGCGCACACCCTGGGCGCGGATCCGCCGCAGTTGCTTGCGCGAAGCCTCGTAGTCCTGCATCAGCGCCGCCTCCGTCACCTCGACTTCCAGCTGGTGCGCCCGCAGGTCATGGCGCTCCAGCACCTCCTGCAACTCGTCCGCCAGGTTCGGCATACAGAACTGCGTGGCGCTCAGGCTGACGCTCAGCACCAGGTCATCGGCAAACACGCCACTCCAGGCATGCCGCTGAGTGGCCGCCTGGCGATAGATCCAACTGCCCAGCCGGCTGATCAGCCGTACTTCTTCCAATAAAGGCAGGAACAACCCCGGCGGCACATCACCGACACTCGGATGGTGCCAGCGCAGCAACGCCTCGAACCCCCGCAGGCGGCCATCTTCCAGGGACACCTGGGGCTGGTAGACCATCTTGAATTCCTTGCCCTCGATCGCCGAACGGACACTTTCCTCGAGCATCAGGCGCGAGCGGGCCCGCCCATTCATCTCGTGGTCGTAGTAGCGATACTGCTGGCGGCCGGCGCGCTTGGCCTCATACATGGCGATGTCCGCCGCCCGCAGCAGGCCATCGAGATTGGCCCCGCAATCGGGGTAAGTGGCAATGCCGATGCTGACGCCGAGCGTCATTTCCATGCCGTCGATTTGCTGGCGAATGGAAACCCGCTCGATCAACCGCTCGGCGATTTTCGCCGCCTGCTCCGGGTGCTCCAGATTGAGCAGGGTGGTGAACTCATCACCGCCCATGCGCGCAAGAATATCGAAGGGATTGAGGCAGGACTTCAACTGTTCCGAGACCCAGCGCAGCACTCGGTCGCCGGCTTCGTGCCCCAGGGAATCGTTGACCCGTTTGAAGCCGTCGAGATCCAGGTACATCAGCACCAGGGACTTTTCCGCGCTGTCGCTGCGGCGCAGGGTATTTTCCGCCGTCTGGTAGAACCCCCGGCGGTTGAGCAAGCCGGTCAACGGGTCGGTGACCGCCTGGAACTCCAGTTGCTGGTGCAAGTGCCGCACCACCGACATGTCCAGCACCGTCACCACCATGGCCTTCTGGTCGGCGGGCAGCGGCGCGCAGGACAAGGCCACCGGCAGCATCTGGTCCTGGCTGGTGCGCAAATACGCATCATGCAGGCGATAGGTTTCGCCCTTGCGGTACTCCTCGTACAGCAATGAGCTGTGCCAGTTGGGAAAGTGCGGGTTCTGCAGGAAATCCAGGAACGGCTGGCCGGCCAGGGCGTCCAGCGACAGATTGAGCAAGCGCGAAATGGCCGGGTTGGCGAAGCGGATCGTGCCGTCTTCGTTGACCACCAGAATGCCTTCGGCGGCATTCTCCAGCACCGAGGCATTGAACGCCCGGGCCGCTTCCAGGTCGCGGCTCAGGCATTGCAGGGCCCGGCGGTTGCGCTGCTGCTCCAGCAACGCCTGGACCTTGGGCCTGAGGATATCGGGGTTGAAGGGCTTGAACAGGTAATCCACCGCGCCACTGGCATAGCCCTTGATCACAGCGTCCGGGGACTGCTCGTTGGCGGTGAGGAAAATAATCGGGGTCAGACGGGTGCGCTGGCTGCCGCGCATCAGGCGGGCCACTTCAAAACCGTCCATCCCGGGCATCTGTACATCCAGCAGCACCAGGTCAATCTCATGCTCAAGCAGCAACGTCAGTGCCTCAATGCCTGAGGCGGCAGTGACCACCTGCCAATCCTGACGTTCCAGCAAGGCACGCATGCTGATCAGATTTTCAGGGTAATCATCGACGACCAGAAGGACGGAACTACCATCACCGGGTATCTGTTGCACGCAATCCATGCTGCTTCTCTTGTTCGGGGAACTCCACCGGAAATCTAGGAAACCGGGCTAAACCTAAGGACTACTCTAGACCGGGATTGTGCAAAGCGTAGTGAGCAATAGGCCATCATCCAGACATGGCCACAATCTCCCGACTAACGGTCGTTTATCACCTTCAGGACGCGGCCCGGAAAACGCCTCGGGCCTGCAAGACCGCGTCATACCACGGTGACGACCGTTAATACGGCCGGTCAGTGTTATGAGGTCCTATATTCCGCAATTGGTTCAATTTCGTAGATTTCGTCGAAACGCACCGTATTGTATAAGCCGAATTCGCCGTGATAGGTCAGTGTTCGGTGCGTCCAGTCGATGCTGCACAGCTCGCCGCGCTCGGACTCCACCGTCCCGCCGTGCAGCCTGCCGCGCAGGTTGATCTTTTGTTTGCGCTTGAAGTACTTCAGATATTCAGGCTCGTTCTGTGCTTCCTCTTCGTCCATAGTGAGACCCTTTTTTTGTTAGCGATGGAACGTTCATCGTGGGAAGTCGCCCTGTGAAAAACAACTGTCATAAATAACAGGTGTTTATATCGCTTCTTAATAAAAGCCCAACACGATCCTTCTATAGCGGGCCGCGCTGGCGGGTTTCGTCGACGGATTGGCGTCAACCGTTCGCCGGTTCGGCGTTAACAAACTATTCTTCAGCCGTTATAAAGGACGCCGAAAGCGCGGCCCCAAGCGGTTTGTCTGAATTTTCCCAGGCTGAATCGCGGTCCGCGCGTAAACGGCTTACAAGGAAGGAACAGACATGATCGACCTGACCACCTGGAACCTCAGCGTTCCCGTCGGTACCCCGCCGGCGACGATCGATACGCCCAAGCTGGTGCAGGGCTTCAAGGATCAGTACTTTCACTCCGACAGCGGCACCTTGTTCTTCTGGTCGCCGGTCACCGGTTCCAAGACCGAAAACGCCATCTACCCGCGCAGCGAATTGCGCGAGACCTGGCCCGACGGCCGGCTGCGCAACTGGTTGTACAGCGAGTCCAACAACTACCTGCGCGCAACCCTGGCGGTGAACCAGGTGCCCTCGTCGGGCAAGATCGTCATCGGCCAGATCCATGCGTACAACAGCACCCAGCCGATGCTCAAGGTCGAGTACCAGTACAAGGACAGCCGCAAGAGCGGGATCATCGTGGTCAAGATCCGCAACCACCCCGACGACAAGAAAAGCCGGGTGATCGAGATTGCCGACAATGTGCCGTTGGATAAAGCCTTCACTTATGTGATTCACCTGAGTCGTGGCGGCTACCTGAGCGTGCAGGCCGCCGATGCGTCCTGGTACACCCAGATCAGCAGCACCTGGCGTGAAAAGCCGCTGTATTTCAAGGCCGGGGTCTATGTGCAGGACAATACCGGCTACACCAGCGAGGGCGGGATGGTGACTTTCTACAAGTTGGATATTGATCATGTGAAGGGCTGAGGTTCGTCAGTCATGCTGCTCACCTCATCAGGCATCCAGTGTGGATGGAATGCCAGTGATGCAGGCACAACCAAATTCTTGTGAAGCCTTGCGCTATGCACCTATTTAGGTACACTACCTCCATGACAGATATCGCACCCGTACTCAACGTACGTTTCTTCCGCACGGAAGCTGGTAACGAACCCGTGCGCGAATGGTTGACCGATCTTCCCAGAGAGCACCGCCGACTGATAGGTACAGATATCAAGACTGTCCAGCTTGGCTGGCCAATCGGCATGCCGGTGGTTCGCAAGCTAGATAAGGATCTCTGGGAAGTCAGGATAGACCTCGGCGACACCAACGCAAGGGTTCTCTTTACAGTCGTAGGATCGGATATGGTCCTACTGCATGGCTTCATCAAGAAAAGCCAAAAAACACCGGCGTCGGATATGGCAACCGCCAAACAACGCAAAGCAAGACTATGAGGCACCGCATATGAACAAACACATCGGATCTGACTTTGACGACTTTCTCGCCGAGCAAGGCCTTGCAGAAGAAGTCTCCGCTGCCGCCCTCAAGCGCGTCATTTCCTGGCAGATTGCAGAGATCATGAAACTGCAACGCGTCAGCAAGAAATCTCTTGCTGAGAGGATGCACACCAGCCGTACGGCTGTTGATCGCGCACTTGATCAGAATGACGCAGGTATGACATTGGCAACCCTGGCCAGCGCTGCCCGTGCACTTGGTCAACGTGTAGAGGTCCGCCTGGTCCCTGAGCGCGAAGCAGCTCACGCATAACCTTCAAGCCCGACCAGTCCGGGCTTTTTCTCGCTGGTACAAATTCCCAGTAACGCCCAGTGCCTTCCGATAATAGCCTCCTGCTTTTCGCCCAGAGCACATGGATTGGCGCCCGTCAGTCATGCCGCTTACTTGAGCCGAACGCCTTCTAACTGTGGGAGCGGAACTTGCCCGCGAAGCTTTTAGCGATCTCAGGGCCTCTTCGCGGCGGGGCGGTGATCCGACAAGCTCTGAGCCCTCACAAATTGAACGCACTCAAGTAAACAACAGGGTTGGCCTGTCAGAACTTTACGCTGTCATTTGCAGGCCACTTCCTAGAAAATCGTAATCGCCCCTGAGGGGCTTGCACCCTTGAATTCTTCGCGTCTAGTCTTCGTTCACCACTGCTTATCAGTGGTCGGATGTGGAAGTCCGGAAGTGATTTCAATGGCGCACAAATGCCCCTCTTTAATGGTGGCTGTGCGCGGGGCGCCTTCGGGTGCGCCGGGTCTTTTCCGTTGAGATCCCCCGGTCTTCCACACCTGCGCACAGCTGCCACCCTCTCGTGTGGAAGCGAGACTGGCAGCTTTTTCAATCTTGGTATCTCAACGGATAACGACCATGAAAAAGCTCGTCCCCGATCCACCCATCAACTACACCCGCCAACGCATCACCGCAATCCTCAAGGAAACCAACGAGGCCTTGCTGCAAGTGATGCGCGACAGCAAGCGTCCCCTGCTGGAAAGCCTGCCCTCCACCGGCCTGAAAACTTTCGGCTGTCTCGACGGAGAAAATCACCCACTGTTTGCCGTCCGCCCCGGTATCACTGCCGAAGAAGCATTGCGGCATGTTTCGCTATTGCTGATTGGAGCGGAAGAAATATCCGATGAAATCACTGACGCCAGTGGTATTGAGCGCGGCCTGATCGGCTCCATGGTCCGCTCCGTGGAAATGGCCCGGGCGGTAGTGGATGCGCTGCTGGAAGGCGCGGCCATACGGCCGACGAGCGTCGATACAGCGGCGGAAGGAACAATGTCAGCCAGTTAAACTGTGAGACCGGCACGATCCTGTAAGAGCCTGGCTTGCCAGCGAAGGCGTTTTTGAGAGCGCAAAAAGCTTCGCGGGCAAGCCCTGCTCCTACAGGACCGTGGCGTTTTCAATACCCCACGTCCTTAACTGAACGGCATTGGAGATTGTCTGCTTACCACATTCACAACTCACAGATTAATTAAAACGCTGCTTTATGTTTTAAGAGGCTACTCACTATTCGAAAACCGTCTATAAACCTGTCAGTTCTGACAGTAGACCGGCGTGCAAAGCCTGCTCAAAATATTCAGCAACGCCCCCTCAGGAGTGTGTTTTCCCTGGCATTTGAGTCTACGTGCGCCCCTTCGGACGGTGCGCTCATCCAGAGCGCGCCAAGCCATGCTAAGCGACATACCAAGGAGATTTATCATGCAAGATAAAACCAACCCCGCTGACGGTGAAGCCCCTAAACAAGTACTCAGCGACGTCCCTGGTGCGAAGGTAATAATTCCAGAAGGCGTCTATAAAATTTACACACACTTAACTAACATCAATGTTGTCAACATGGAACCAGAACCAGGTTCAGGTAGCGCAACCCCCCACCGTGTCAATCTATATCATGACAATAACGAACCCCAATCAAAATGGCGTATTCGCTATGAGTCCCGTGTCGACGCGCACCTAATTATTAATCAATATTATCCCGTCCTCGAGATCGAAGCGATAGACTATTCAGACGTATACGCTACACAACGGTCAGCCACGTTAAAATCGTCATATTACTGGCTTTTTAAGAGCTCGGGCACTACTGACGTATACTTCATCGAAAGTATATCTACCGGCCACGTGTTGGATGTGGAAGGCTCTGGCATGGCGGACAGGACCAGAATTCTCCAGTGGCCCTATAAGGCATCGGCAAATCAGAAATTTAAACTGGTAAAAGTATAGGGAATCCTTAAAACTATCGTGGTGCAGCATGCATAGTGCAAGGCCACCAATTAGCTGGCAATCAACGCATCGTTGTCGAGAAAAATGCGCCAGTTTCCGATGGCTTTGCACCTCCCCTACTCAACGATTCGATCTCGGCTGGTGTAGCCGTGTTTGAGGACCGCCACGACGGTTAGTGTCCTGCTGTTGAGGCCCATACCAGCGCGATACATAACCTGGGATGGCCTGTCAGAATTTTACACTGTCATTTGCAGGCCATTTCCTGGAAAATCGTAATCGCCCCTGAGCGGCTTGCGCCTTTGAATTCTTCGCGTCTAGTCTTCGTTCACCACTGCTTATCAGTGGTCGGATGTGGAAGTCCGAAGCCCAGAAAAGTGCACAGGCGCTCAAATACGAATTCGACTGTTCATTCGTGTCATGGCGGCTGTGCGCGGGGTACCTTCGGGTGCGCCGGGGTTTTCTGTGGCCCGGTCTTCCACACCTGCGTACAGCTGCCACCTTCTTGCGTGGAAGTGAGAGCCGGCAGCTTCTTGTTATCCACAGGAAGTCACGAATCATGAAAAAGCTCGTCCCCGATCCACCCATCAACTACACCCGCCAGCGCATCACCGCGATCCTCAAGGAAACCAACGAAGCCTTGCTGCAAGTGATGCGCGACAGCAAGCGTCCCCTGCTGGAAAGCCTGCCCTCCACCGGCCTGAAAACTTTCGGCTGTCTCGACGGAGAAAATCACCCACTGTTTGCCGTCCGCCCCGGTATCACTGCCGAAGAAGCATTGCGGCATGTTTCGCTATTGCTGATTGGAGCGGAAGAAATATCCGATGAAATCACTGACGCCAGTGGTATTGAGCGCGGCCTGATCGGCTCTATGGTCCGCTCCGTGGAAATGGCCCGGGCGGTGGTGGATGCGCTGCTGGAAGGCGCGGCCATACGGCCGGCGTAAACGCGGATAGCCATGGGGAAGGCGGCGGATAATCAATCATTCCGCCGCCCTTTTATATCAGGCTTGAGCTTATCGCTCGCAGCCTTGCCCAGTATGGCGACTAAGGCTTGGCCTGACCTTTTGGTGCCACCTCCGGCTTGAGCGTGGCCTCAGCCGCGCCCTTGAAACCGGGTTTCACCTCCGGCGCGAGCGTAGCCTTAGCCGGACCTTTAAAACCCACCTCTGCTTTTTTTACCTTCTTGCCTTTTGAGCTCATGACCGTACACTCCCTTACAGTAAATGAGCCCTGAAGGTGCCCTGTTCGAACATCTCTGGCTACTGTCAGAACTGACAGTTTTTTATATTATTTTCGACTTCTCATATTCTGCAATCTTCCATAAAGCCATCCCCTTACAAAACCAAAGACCCAGTCACTGCCAAACAACAGATTGCCCCCCTACCTGTTAAAATTCCATTTTATTATTTAAAGCACCACTCACTATTCGAAAATCATCTACAACACTGTCATTATTGACAGTAGACCGATTTGCAAACCACAGGCAACACTTCATCGGCGATATGTAGAAACGGATATGAAACCTTCGGGGCTGGCGCCGGCAAAGACATACTCTACAGGGCAACGCTATACAACAGACGTCACTGTACAAGCACAATTCCCGGAGGTGGGCCAAATGGAGAATGTCGTCATCGTTGGATACGGAACGGTTGGCCAGGGCATGCAGAAGATTTTTCCTGATGCCGTGATCTATGACCCACCCAAAGGGCTTGGCCAGGACAATTGCAAAATCAGTCAGTGTGAACTGTCGATCATCTGCGTTCCAACGCCGCAGAGTTTCAACGGCTCATGTGATGTCTCGCAGGTTGAGTACGCCGTTGCCCAGGCGGAGACACCGTTGATCCTGATCAAGTCAACGGTGTCTCCCGGCACGACGGAGCGACTCCGAAAAACAACCCATAAACGCATCGTGTTTTCACCTGAATACATGGGTGAGTCGGAATATTGGACGCCCGCTGCTTATCCATCACCTTTCAATCCGGTTACACATGGTTTCATGATCCTGGGTGGCTCGCCACAGGACTGTGCTGACATCGCTGACCTCTTTCTTCCACGTCTGGGTCCCGCCACTCGCTTCCGTTTCATGACCAGCACGGAAGCAGAGATAGTGAAGTATGCGGAGAACGCTTTCTTCGCATTGAAGGTAACATTCGCCAACGAGTTACGCGCGATTTGCAACGCCGCAGATGTCAGCTACCACTCGGTACGCGAAGGCTGGTTGGACGATCCGCGCGTAGGTCCCATGCATACGGCCGCGTTCCGTGACGCTCCCGGCTTTGACGGAAAATGCTTTCCAAAGGACATCAGTGCATTGATCACATACTGCGAGTCCATCGGTGTCGGCAGTACGCTCCTCCAGGCCATCGTCGAGCGCAATAGGGAATTACGTCAGGGCCCCTGAGTCTGTCGAGTTCGACGCCCGTAAAACAACGCCCCGGGAAGCCCCTGAGGCACAACCACTTCCAGTCGCTCGACTCGTTCCACAAGAGACAGAGCTGACCGTTTTTATACTATTTTTGATTTCTTCATACTCTGCAATCCTCCATAAAGACATTCACTTACAAAACCAACAACCCAGCAACTGCCAAACAGCAAAGTCTATTTCATTATTTAAGCACCACCCACCATTCGAAAGTCATCTATAAAACTGTCATTATTGACAGTAGACCGATTAGCAAACCGTAGGTAACACTTCCCAATACCGACTATCAGCGACATGTAGAGGTGGATATGAAATGGGCCTTGGTCATGGAGTCCAGTGTTCACGGCTTTTACGTGAGTGAAATAATGGAGTCGGAAGGCAAGCCAGACTATCACCCCACTCACCTTCGGGGCTGGCGCTGGATCGCCATCAATCAGGCTGAAGAGGTACGCGTGGGAGACATCTGGCATGGCCAGTCTTTCCACCCCCCGGAGGTCGGACAGGAGAAGGATCACAGCAGTCTGAAATAGGTTCGTCGCAACGGACAACACCTTATGTCCGATCCCCCATCAAATCGATTAAAACCCGAACAATAAAAAACCGTCTTTCGACGGTTTTTTATAACCCCAAGTGACCTTAGTTGACCTTGGCGTTCAACTCACCTTTCAGGTAGCGCTGGAACATCGCTTCCAGGGAGATCGGCTTGATCTTCGAAGCGTTGCCGGCAGTCCCAAAGGCTTCGTAACGGGCGATACACACGTCACGCATGGCGGTCACGGTGGCACCGAAGAATTTGCGCGGGTCGAACTCGCTCGGGTTGGTGGCCATCAGGCGACGCATCGCGCCGGTGGACGCCAGGCGCAGGTCGGTGTCGATATTGACCTTGCGCACGCCGTGCTTGATACCCTCGACGATTTCTTCAACCGGTACGCCGTAGGTTTCCTTGATGTCGCCACCGTACTGGTTGATGATCGCCAGCCACTCTTGCGGCACCGAAGAGGAACCGTGCATCACCAGGTGGGTGTTGGGGATGCGCTTGTGGATTTCCTTGATGCGGTCGATCGCCAGCACGTCACCGGTAGGCGGCTTGGTGAACTTGTAGGCGCCGTGGCTGGTGCCGATGGCGATGGCCAGGGCGTCGACCTGGGTCTTCTTGACGAAGTCTGCGGCTTCTTCCGGATCGGTCAGCATCTGGCTGTGATCGAGCACGCCTTCGGCGCCGATACCGTCTTCTTCACCGGCCATGCCGGTTTCCAGCGAACCCAGGCAACCCAGCTCGCCTTCAACCGAAACACCACAGGCGTGAGCCATGGCCACGGTCTGTTGGGTCACGCGGACGTTGTAGTCGTAGTCGGTCGGGGTCTTGCCGTCTTCGCCCAGGGAACCGTCCATCATCACCGAGCTGAAGCCCAGTTGGATGGAGCGCTGGCAGACGTCCGGGCTGGTGCCGTGGTCCTGGTGCATGCACACCGGGATATGCGGGAATTCTTCGATGGCGGCCAGGATCAGGTGACGCAGGAACGGGGCACCGGCGTATTTGCGGGCACCGGCCGAAGCCTGGACGATCACCGGGGAGTCAGTCTTGTCAGCGGCTTCCATGATGGCGCGCATCTGCTCAAGGTTGTTGACGTTGAAGGCTGGAACGCCGTAGCCGTATTCGGCTGCGTGGTCCAACATCTGGCGCATGCTGATAAGTGCCATTGTGTGTGTCTCTCCCGGTCGAGGGTCGTTAATCGTGCAAGCCTGCCGGAGCGGCGGCTGCTATTCAAGTCATTGCAGATCAGGGGTCAGCCCGGCCTGCGGATTCAGTGTCAAACGCCGGCTCCTTGTAGGAGCGAGCTTGCTCGCGATGGTGGTTCAGGCACCGCGGGGTATCAGGTACCCCGAGTTATCATTAACGTCCATCGCGAGCAAGCTCGCTCCTACAGGGGACCGCGCTCGGCCGTTATTGCGCCTTGCAGGCCCGGCCGATCAAATCGTTGGTGGCAACCCAGTAAACCAGGCCTTCCTCACCTTTTTTGTGAAACGCCAAAACGTTATCGCTGTAAAGCACACCGCTGTCGACGGCACCGATCTCGGGTTTGAGACGGTACACCTGGTCACCGCTGGCCAAGCGCACATCCACCGCCTGCTGCGTCGTGTCGACATAACGCCAGAGCACTTCGGCGTGACTGTCACAGGTCCAGTGCGTCCAGTTGTCCGCCGGAGCCGACGCCTGGTTGAAGGTGGCATTGAAAGCCGCGCAACCACTCAGTGCTGCCAGTGAAACAAGGGCGATAAAGCCTTTCATGCCGATTCCTCGACTGGCGACCCCTGGCCGCCAGCACTGCACGTAGTGAATCTGACCCGTCAGGGACAACCCCGTTCCCGGGTCCCGGACGATGCGTCGTATTCGGGGCTCAGGCCTTGGCGCGCGCTTCCAGCACTTCCACGGTCGGCAGTACCTTGCCCTCGACGAACTCGAGGAACGCACCACCACCAGTGGAGATGTAGGAGATATCCTTGGCAACACCGTATTTGTCGATGGCCGCCAGGGTGTCGCCACCACCGGCAATGGAAAACGCCGAGCTGTCGGCGATGGCCTGGGCCAGGACCTTGGTGCCGTTGCCGAACTGGTCGAATTCGAACACACCGACCGGACCGTTCCAGAGGATGGTCTTCGACGACTTCAGCAGTTCGGCGAAGTGCGCGGCGGTTTGCGGGCCGATATCCAGGATCATGTCGTCAGCAGCCACGTCGGCGATCAGTTTCACGGTCGCCACGGCGCTCTCGGCGAACTCCTTGGCCACGACCACGTCCACCGGCAGCGGCACGCTGACCTTGGCGGCGATGGCGCGGGCGGTGTCGAGCAGGTCCGGCTCGTAGAGGGACTTACCCACTGGATGACCGGCTGCGGCCAGGAAAGTGTTGGCGATGCCGCCACCGACAATCAGCTGGTTACAGATCTGGCTCAGGCTGTTGAGCACGTCGAGTTTGGTCGAGACCTTGGAACCGGCGACGATGGCAGCCATCGGCTGGGCCGGGGCGCCCAGGGCCTTGCCCAGTGCATCCAGTTCGGCGGCCAGCAGCGGACCAGCAGCGGCCACCTTGGCGAACTTGGCCACGCCGTGGGTCGAACCCTCGGCGCGGTGCGCGGTGCCAAAGGCGTCCATCACAAACACGTCGCACAGGGCGGCGTATTGCTTGGCCAACTCGTCGCTGTTCTTTTTCTCGCCCTTGTTGAAGCGCACGTTTTCGAACAGCACGATATCGCCGGCCTTGATCTCGACACCGTTCAGGTAATCGGCCAGCAGCGGCACATCACGGCCCAGGGCCTTGCTCAGGTAGTCGGCGACCGGCTTGAGGCTGTTCTCGGCCGAGAACTCGCCTTCGGTCGGACGGCCCAGGTGCGAGCAGATCATGACCGCCGCGCCTTTTTCCAGGGCCAGCTTGATGGTCGGCAGCGAAGCCAGGATACGCGCATCGCTGGTGACAACACCGTCCTTGACGGGGACGTTGAGGTCTTCGCGGATCAGTACGCGCTTACCTTGCAGATCGAGGTCGGTCATCTTCAACACGGTCATGGTCGCAATCTCTGGTTTACGGTTGTTGGTGGACAACGTGCAGGTAATGTTCTGCAACGTCGATCATTCGGTTGGCAAAACCCCATTCGTTGTCGAACCAGGCCAGCACGTTGACCAGCCTCGGGCCGGAAACGCGGGTCTGACTCGCATCGACAATCGCCGAATGAGGGTCATGGTTGAAATCACAGCTGGCGTGGGGCAGCTCGGTATAGGCCAGAAGCCCCTTGAGCGGGCCACTGGTGGCGGCCTCGCGCAGGATCCGGTTGACCTCCACGGCATCGGTGTCGCTGACGGTCTGCATCGTGATGTCGAGGCAGGACACGTTCACCGTCGGCACCCGTACGGCTTTGGCCTGGATTCGCCCGGCAAGTTCCGGCAGCAGGCGTTCGATGCCCCGCGCCAGACCGGTGGACACCGGGATCACCGACTGGAACGCCGAGCGCGTCCGGCGCAGGTCTTCGGCGTGGTAGGCATCGATCACCGGCTGGTCGTTCATCGCCGAGTGAATGGTGGTGATGGACACGTATTCCAGGCCGATGGCCTGGTCCAGCAGGCGCAGCAGCGGCACGCCGCAGTTGGTGGTGCAGGAGGCGTTGGAGACCAGACGCTCGCCGCCGGTCAGGCAGTCCTGGTTGACGCCGTAGACGATGGTGGCGTCGACATCGGTCTCGCTGGCCATCGGCTGGGAGAACAACACCCGGGGCGCGCCGGCGGCGAGGAAGCGCTCGCCGTCCTCGCGGGTATGGTAGGCGCCGGAGCATTCCAGCACCAGGTC
Organism: Pseudomonas sp. MWU12-2319; assembly: GCF_023242525.1. Taxonomy (NCBI): domain Bacteria; kingdom Pseudomonadati; phylum Pseudomonadota; class Gammaproteobacteria; order Pseudomonadales; family Pseudomonadaceae; genus Pseudomonas; species Pseudomonas sp. MWU12-2319. The sequence continues at coordinate 808 of NZ_JALJES010000015.1, read as the reverse complement.
GACGTCGAGCGCGGCCCAGTCGATGTGTTCGGGGGTGGCACAGCGGAAAACTTTCACGCAGTGACCATTGATATGCAGACAATCGTCCTCGACCCGCACTTCGCCAGGAAAGCGGCCGTGGGTGGAGTCGAAACGTGTCAGGTATTCGAGGCTGGCCATATCGGCCAGATCGTTGAGGGCAACGATTTCAAAACCGGCCCGATCCCCTCGCTCGAACAGCGCACGCAGGACACAACGACCGATACGGCCATAGCCGTTGAGTGCAACTCTGTAAGGACGCGGTTGGGGCATGGGGATCTCGCCGAGGCTTGAATATCAAGCAACCCGTGCCGAAGCAGGGGTTTTGTGGGAACGGGCTTGCCTGTGGGTCAGAGGGTGAGGCGGTGTCTGTGAGGACGCTTTCGCGGGCAAGCCCTGCTCCTACAGTGTTGTGTCGTACACAGATGTTGTGTTCGACGGCGAACTGTAGGAGCAGGGCTTGCCCGCGAAGAGGCCGGAGCAGACAACCCCACTCTCGAACTTAGTCTTCCAGCAGCTCTTCAGCCTGACCCAGGATATTTTCCAGGGTGAAGCCGAACTCTTCGAACAAGGCTGGCGCAGGTGCCGACTCACCGTAGGTGGTCATGCCGATCACACGACCTTCCAGGCCCACGTACTTGTACCAGTAGTCGGCATGGGCGGCTTCGATGGCGATACGCGCACCGATCTGCAGCGGCAGCACCTTCTGCTTGTAGCTGGCATCCTGGGCATCGAAAATGCTGGTGCACGGCATCGACACCACACGAACCTTGCGGCCCTGCTCGGTCAA